>JBILYY010000095.1:0-13320 GCA_044377495.1 Bacteriovoracaceae bacterium
CGGTGCCACCGCGATGCTTGGACTACCATTTTTCCGTTTTTGGGCGGGTTATATTTTTTCTTCACAATTAAAACTTGAAACGGATGGCCTTGAGGGGACAGAGAAAGGATCTGGATTTAAACTGGGTGCAGGTTGGACGGCACTTCCACTTCTTTCCATCAACCTTGAATACTTGATGCTCAAATACGACGAAATGGATTACGATGATTTTCAGAATACCAATCGTAAGACCAATGCTGTTTTACTTAGTGTCAGTATGCCTCTTGTTTTTTAAGAGGATTTGTCGTCCGAACCTAAGAAAGAGCGATCAAGAAAGATAATTTATCAGGCCAAGCATTCTGGCAGAAATCGTTACATCGTCTTTATGAGGAAGCCTACTTAGCTTTAATCGAGCGATACCAAGGGAAATGGAATCTTCCCTTGCCCACCTCTATAGCTATTGTCTGATTAACACGAACCTTTGAATACAGGTTAGAATCCACTTGAATCAATGAAGGCAAACTTGCGCCGCCAAGAACGGGTTTTGGCAGAATACTGAGATGATAAGTATAGGTTGTCCTTGTCATTCTATTTTTTCTTCTTGCGCGAGAAACATGCTTTTGAACAGATTTCTGAATAACTTGGGTCTCAAGAATCTGAGGAGAACTACGATCAAAGTAAATATTCATATCACTCAGGATATCAATTCCCCCAATAGGGAAGGAGCATACTATCACCAGGAGACTCTCAATAATTATGCGGTGGCTTCGAGAAGATCCTCTCATCAGATAGAAAACTAATATCGTAAAAATGATTCCGCCAATTGAGCCACAGATTAATCCGTGTGAGATTATCGATTTCGGGGCGAGATAAATATCTTCGTCTACGGTGATGAACTCATAAAATCCAATAACGGCATAAGTGCCAATGGCCCACAAGAAGGCTTCTATCAGAATCATTTTAGTAAAAAAACTGTCCCGATTTTTAAGGGCCCAACTCTGTTTAGCGGCATCGAGCTTTTGAACAAACTCAGAACAAAGATTGGCGAAAGAATCATCTCCTCTGTCACCGGCCACTTTAATCGTGAGCCAGTGCCCGTCACAAGTAATGTGGATCACATTCAAGCTAAAAAGGTTGAGAATGATTTCTTTGATCTCAGTATTTCCTGCTAACGATTTATTAAAGCTTGAACTATCGCAGGCAATATAAATACTGCTGTCGAAGTTTGAATCATGGGTCTGAAACTCATTTGCAAGGCCCAGCATTTTAAAAAATCTGTCAATTCTCTTTTCTCGACTAAGTTTGAATACTGTTTGAGATTTAAATGGAAACCGATATGAGGTTGACCACACCGAGTTTTTTGATGACATTTTTGCCACAAAGTATGTGGTCCCTTCATTTTCTCGTTTAACTCCGCGAATGCCTGGGATCAAGAAAATAAATTTCCCATAGACTGAGGAGAGGCACACAATGATCAATTTAAATAAAATAAACATTTCTCACTCGGGAAAAATAAAAGCCATAAAGTACTGATTGTCTTTGTCTGGTATCGACATAACAGGCCAAAGACTTAACTCACTGGACTGTCGACACGAGTTATTGGGTGTAGGAGAGGCCTTTACGAACACCGTTTAAATAGGAGCATTTAGTAAAATTCAGGCGACTCCGCCAACAAGCCTTTAAGATTTTCCTTTTAATAGAGAGAGAGTCATTCGATTGTAAAAAACTGGGGGCGGGGGGTTATTCTTTTTGTTGTTTTAATTCAGGCCATCCTCGAATCGTCTCCAGCCTCAAACAAGGGGTTGGCCTAAAAACGACTCTTGGCCATGTTCATCATCTCGCACCCGGATGACCGCGAGACTCTGGACCGCCAGTGGTTTGAGAGAAAATACAAACTAACCAAGTAAAAACATACCCGAGCTTTTCTCTTTTGCCCTAAACTTGGATAAGTTCCTGGACGATAAGTTAGGATGAAAAAAATCATCCCTTTGACCATTGCCCTAACTCTATCCCCATTCACTTTAGCAGCGAGCTTGAGTCCCAAGCAGCTACTCTCGATTAAACCCGGAGAAAGCCTGAGTGCTCAGAAAAAGAAGATAAGCGGCTTAAAACTAGAAGATTCTCTCAAAGGTGTGGATTATGAAATCCAAACTAAAGGAGACATCATTCAATCTATCAAAATAGATTTCACGTCTCCTGTTGCCTCACAAGATTATTTAACTGGTGCTACAAAGGGCCATTGCCTGGTGCAACCGATGACTGGTGATGTGCCACTTAATCGAGTTTTCTTTTTTGACCTTGAAAATAAAAGTCGCTACGAACTCACGCCCAAAGGCATGATCAAGTCAATTCTGGTCCAGGATATTCCAGGAGCGAGAGCGAATCGGGAGTGTCAGTTTAGTGATGCCACAAAAAAAATTAATCAAAGTGATAAAATTAAGAAGGTAGAATAATTATGAAAAAATCAATTTTACTTTCTCTCGTTGTTATCTCAATCTCCTCGCATCAGGCCTATGGCCAGGACGAAAATCTAAATTGTGTTTCTGAAAATACCTTGGAGCAATTTGGTAGTGAAATCACGAACCTCGCGAATTTAAAAGTGTGTCCCACAGAAGATGAGCTTCTGCTTAAAAAAGTTACGGCCGAATATATTCAATTTTATGGGGGCTTGCCTCAGGTCAATCAGATGGTGAAAGGATTTAGCCTTAAAGGATCTGAAAAAGAACTTAAAATCGCTAATGCAATGTTGGGAGCAAAACCACCCAAAGATTGGGCAGTCTCCGCCAAAGGATGCGCCACTATCCAGTGTGCATTTGAAAAACTTTTTAAATCTAAAGAAGCTGCTATGCAGGTCTTTAACTTCAAAGCGAAAAGTGGATACAACCTGAGTCTAGATCAAACCATTAATCAAAATAAGACCGATCAACACTGGTCGGCGCTGGAAGTGCGGGAGCTTGATGCCGCTGTCAGCAAACTTCCTAAAGAACTGCGAAGTTTACCCCTTGTAAGCGACATTGACCGTCAAGGGGATGGCCTCAGAGGACACGGGCACGGTTCAAATGTGGCCGCTTATGCAAGTCCAGGGATTGGTAAAGTTAATCCGGCTGATCTAGTTATTTATGATGCCGGTCTTACTGGTGCGACAACTGGCAAAAGCGCTTATGATAACACCTCTTGGCCTCAGGAAGTTATCATTCATGAATTATGTCACCACCATGACTATAAAGGATATTACGCAACAAACTACGGGGCGATGACGAGTGAGCAAAAAAGTTCTGCCTTTAAGGCATTAAGTGGATGGAGAGAAGTCACGGCCAAAGATGGTAGCTCAAGTTGGGTCCATTCCAAGGCCGGAGCTTTCGTGAGTGGTTACGCTCAATCTGCTCCTGCGGAAGATTATGCAGAATCCTGCATGAACTTTATTCTTCATCCGGATGTTCTTGAGAAAAAAGCACCTGCTAAATATGCATACATGAAAAAAAATGTTTTTAATGGTGCAGATTTTAAAAACAAAGTTTGGGCAAAAGAACAAAAACTTAACTGGCCAAAACTGAACGGCCTGATCGCTGATGAAGCTGGTTGCGATGCCACTCTTGTTGAATGTATGAAAGAAATGAAATTTGAATCTGGTTCATTTACTTATCCTCAATCAAAGTCAGGAAATACTACATATTACTCTTTTGGAACAGCTCAATCACATATCAAAAATAGCGCTTGCTTTAAAAACTTCAAAACAGCGAGGGCCAAACAACATGAAGAAGTTCTGGTGAATGAACCCGATTTCTGTGAGCAAGGTGCTCAAAGAGTGATTAAAAATGCCAGCAACAAGATTTGCGCAAACTCTGAGGCTTCGATGGCGGCGAGTCTGGAAAAAGCAGCAAAAGTTGATCTCAAGCCAGCAATTGATGCTTGCGAAGGGGCCAAGGACTTCTCCACTGCTTGTATCATATCCAAGGTGCCGGAAGTTTTGAATGTTCCTGAAGAGTACGCTCCGTCAGTGAAGTCTATTATTCATTCAAAAATCCCTAATCGCATGAGTGCTATGGGAAATAAACTGGGCTCAATTAAAACTTCCAGCTGGCTAAAGGCATGTATGGGTGCTGTCTCCAAAGTAGATGTCTTCACAGTGACCACGTCAACCGGTGGTGGGCCTGAGAAAATGTTGAGTTATGAATCCAGCAAAGAGGAATACTCCTCTGGATATTTGGGCCGATATGTTTACGAGGATTCAAAATCAAAAGACGTTAACCAGAGTTGCGGCAATGAGATGCTTCAATCTTTTAAAGAGAATGGATTCACGATTCCTGAATCAGGCAATCCCGTCAATTTGATCAAAAAGCCATTTATTGATGAACTACAATCATTTGAAAGTGAAGTTATGCTCAACGTGGATGCTGCCACTTCAAAGTGCCTAATGAAAAAATGCAAAGTCACAAAAGTCACTGAACTTATCAGCGAATGGGAAAAGAAATCTCCTGAGCAGCGCTCGGGCATGATTGATGAAGATTTTATTGGAAGCCTTTTGACGAAAATGAAGTCCTATTAAGAGATTAAGTAAGAGATGCCAGTAAATTTCATCCGAATTCGATAAATAGGCATGAGTTCTCCCATTGTGGCATATGGGCATCCCATGTTTGATAAATTTGGCATCCTTCCCCAGGCCAATACCTTGACTGACAGGTATGACGTTTCTTTTGAATTAATAAGAAGGTCAGACAATTGGGGGCCAACACCAGAACTTTTGATTCGGAAGAATAAAAGTTTTGATGTGATTAAACCAACTTCTGGGTAGAAGGCGCCTTTTACCATCTCAGGGATATAATGAAAAAAGAGATTTGTTCCACAGTTTTTTTATGATCTTGAAGAGCAGCTCAAGCTGGTGACAGAGTGAAAAAAAAAGATACGGTTTTACAAAATTGGCGGCCCCCGACGGTCGTCTCTCTCCTAAAAGAGGAGATTTAGGGTTAATGTGGGCCATCCTTGGTTTGTCTCCACTGATCCTTGTAGTTCAACAAATTAAAGTTATTTGGAGATTATTCCGACAAACATAGTCAAGGATAAGGGAAACAAAGTTCAATGATGAAAAAAATCACAATCATATCTTTTCTATTTTTTGGAGTATTCACTTCAACAACTCAAGCCCAAGAATCAGTAAACGCTGCGGGAGGAAATGCTACCGGAAGTGGGGGAACAGTAAGCTATACTATAGGACAAATTGATTACACATGCTACGAAGGTACTGGCGGATCGGTAAGCCAAGGTGTGCAACAATTCGATGAGATTTCTAAATTTCTTTCGGATACTATTCCAAGTATTAATTTAGAGATGGTTGTTTATCCAAATCCTACAAGAGACCTGGTTAATTTAAAAATTGAAAACTATGAGTCAGATTTTTTATCATATGCGCTTTTTGATATACAAGGAAGGCAAATTGCAACAAGTAACATCACTCAAAGCGAAACTCAGATCCAGATGAACAACTTGGCTTCGGCAATCTACTTATTAACTATTCGTGACAAGAACAAACTTTTAAAAACTTTTAAAATCATTAAAAAAGACTAATTAGTCGCCCTAGAAAAAACCACTTTTATTTAAGTGAGAGAATGCAGTAAAATTCAGCCGAATTCGACAAAAAGCGCTGAAGATTTCCTCTATATAAAGAGACCGAAGATCACCCTCTCCGAAGGAGAGGTGGGATTCATGCTGTTTGTATTTAGGTTTATTTCAGGCGATCTTTTAAATGCCCATAAAATTCGATCATGAAAGGTTGGCAGCCCAGACGCTGCCAACCCAGTTTAAAAAATCCAGGAAGAAATATTTTAGTCAACAGTTTCATCAGTTGAGTCTAGATCCATGTCACCATCGTCGTTACCGAAATTACCTTCAGTCTCAAGGCCTTTTCTAAAACAAGTATAAAGATCATTTGCTGAAGCATCAATGAGAGGGCATGCTCCTATTGCACTAACTCTATTACCAGTATGAATATCAGTTGAAACTAAAATTGAAGACAAGTCTATTTTCTTAAATAAATCTGCCATTCGGATAACTACTAACATGTCTTGGGCCGATGAAGGAACAATTGGATTAGGACCTGCGATTTCAAGCTCAGTTGAATCATCTGCCGCATACGTGAAAGCGACTCCGTTTACAGTCCCACTGAAATACAAGCTCTTGCTCGTTAATCCTACTGGCGCGGAAGCTGGCAGCGAATCTGCCTCATGCAGTTTCATCTTTATTCGTCTGATCCCAGTTTCTGGAACAGAAACATTTCCAAAACTAATAGGAGCATTTGAAAGCAAGTCTACATAAAATGGTCCTTGCAGCTCAACCTCGTCTCCATCTACCTCAGCGCCATCGGCTAACTCTAGAGATTCAAATTCAATTTCTTTTATAACAATCCATGCCTCGCTGAGACTTACACTCAAGCTGGTTGAATCAACCAATAAAGGCGGACTTAGCGCAATAGCGGACGGAACAAATAGTGAGAAAAACTTTTGAAAATTTGTTTGGGCCACTGCATTTTGACCCGATCCAGTCATTGCCATGCCTGTACTTATTCCACCGGAAGACACAGGAGATGAAGAACCGTTGCATCCTGCTAAAAGTAAAGTCATCGATAAACCAACTGAGACAACAGTTAAATTCTTTTTCATATTTGATCCTTTCAAAAATGAAGTTTAAGCTTAGATAGCAGACGTTCAACTTTCAGCTTACCAAAGTTCTCTTCGTACTTTGGTAAGAACAGTTTATTGGTATGGATGGCTTTTCAATGTCTCGAAATATTCAATTCCCATAATATCTAAGACTTCAACTTGAAAGGCACGAACATGGATTTAATCAAGAGAGTTGAAATGTGCCAATAGTTCTGGGCTGACATTAGTCCAAGTGTTTAATTTTTTGTGTTCAAAATATTTCTATGTGATGTTGAAGAGTAAATTTGAAGGACTTCATAATTCCTGCTTTTAATCATCTTTTTATCCAATCTAAATCAGTAAGAAAATGAAAATTTTCGCTAGTATTTAGCCAAGATTTAAAAAGGAGTTAATGTGAAAACGAAAGTTAGTGCTTTGTTACTTAGTGGCTGTTTATTGGTTTCTGCAGGATCTGTCATGGCTTCAGATATGATGGTTCGTATGCGGGCAATCAGCGTGATGCCTGTTGAAACAGGATCTGTCGCAGGTGGAGATGTTACAATTAGTAATGCCGCTGTTCCAGAGCTGGATTTTTCATATTTTTTTAACGAAAATTTTGCGACAGAACTTATTCTGGCGACTGCTACTCACAAAGTTGGCGTATACGACATGGGTGGAGCAGGTACAGATTTAGGAAGCGTTTCTCTACTTCCCCCAACATTACTTGCTCAATACCATAAACAGTTTGGCAAATTTAAGCCTTATGTTGGTGCTGGTTTAAACTATACCATTTTCTACGGTGCTGATGCTGGGGCCGTGAAAAGTATAAGCTACACGAATAGCTTAGGTTACGCATTTCAAATAGGTGCTGATTACCAAATTGGAGATAATCTATATCTTAACTTTGATATCAAAAAACTTTCTCTCTCAACAGATGTCGAGGCCAAAACTTATACAAATACAGTTGTTAAAACACAAGTTAACATAAACCCATACATCGTGGGTCTAGGCATTGGTTACAAATTCTAATTCCATTAAAGCTTAAAGTGTCTGGGCCGATTATTTCGGCCTGGACATTAAATTTCCAAAGGGGGGGATTTAGTCTTTTTGATGTAAACTGATGTAGCGTTAATTTAGGCTATTCTTTGCCAAGCATTGCAAATTCTCATTACGTAACCAATCAAATAGGTATGCCTGAAGCGTGCATTACTATCTCAAATGCCGCTCTTTATATAGCCCTGTCGTCGCGAAGTTCAAGTCAGCTTATCTCGCGATTGATAGTGCCCTAAGTCTTGTGAAAGAAAACCCCACAATTTAACGGTTCAGAAAGAGCGCTGGTTAATGAGTTGTACATATCAAAGGAAAAAAACTTAATCGGCCTTTGATTCCTTAAAGTACTGACTGATCATAAAACTGACCGGATAGGAAATAACCTCTCTCCAATAATACTCCATGTCCTTATACCATGACGGATCAAGAGTCTTAACAGTCATAACTAATGCCTCAATCCAGTAGTAATAATCATGCGGATGGATATTCAGATTAAATTTCGAGTGAGTTTGGGAAATTCTTAAAACTTGTGTACGGGCATTTTCGTCTGAGTGATCAAGAAAGCCCATGAAGAATTCTAGTCCGTGGGTAAGGGCCTTGTCCTGATGTTCAAAATCTGTATGAACAAAATAATCTTTGATTTTGGGTTTAAGAAAAAATAGATGTTTATAAAAGTTGGAAGCGAAATCTACATCTCTACTGGAACGCAAATAAGAAGCTTTGACTATCTCTACCTTATTTTCCCATGATTTTTTTCTTTGCTTTTCCACGTTGCGACTACTTTATTTCACAGTTAAGTTTGCGATCAAAGCGGCTACGCTCTTTGTCAGTAGTCTGGAGAACAAATTTAATATTCCCTTCCGCTTTTAACTGATCTTTAGTGTGAACCATGATTTTGATTTTTCTAACTGGGCACTTTGACCAGTTACAAACAGCGAAATCAAGCGGTGAAGGAGTTGAACGATACCAACCTGAGTTCTCGCCCCAGTCAGGCATAAACATCGCCATTTCAATTATGCCGGTGAATTTCTCACCCTTGATCCAGAACTCTCCCTGGACCATCGGTTTTTGTTCCCGTGGAGAAAAGAATCCCTTCATATCGGCGATGATTACTTTGAAATGTCCCGCTCCGAATTCAGCATCGTGGCAGACCATCGATTTATTCGAAGAGGCAAAAGCGGAGGAAGATATAATAAATAGAAAAGCTAATAATATCGTTTTCATCACTCAATCCTTTGAAATGATTAGTATTTATTATCTAGAAAAAGCCTTTCTTTTGCAAGAGAAATTAGGGACTTACTCTCCCTAGAAGGTGAGATTAAGTAGTAAAGGATTAATGTTTTCAAAATGCTTCACGCTGGCAAGGAACTAACTTCCAAGCTCGCCATCAATTAAACTAAACGGTAATCGTATTTATGGGGTCCATGCATCTTAAATATGACAATTCAGTAAGATTGAGCCGGCCCCGAGAAAAAGACCTTAAAATTTTCCTCTAAGTGTTTTGCCAACGTTAGCTTGTAAATAATATTAATGCTGAACTTAAGGCGAGGTTGTACGATACTAATGATTTGATTTGATTTGATTTGATTTGAATCTCTGCTCTATTTACTTAAAATTTACCAAATCTTATTATTTAAGCTTTCAAATGGATTGTATCGCTATGAAGAATGTCCCAGAGTGGTTTCATTATTCCAAATTGATTGATTGATTGATTGATACATCTCATGGAGTGAAGGAAACGATTAGAACAATTAGAGATGGACTCACATTATTGATTCCAGGAGGGGTTATTGGTGGGGATGACTATAATTGGAAGGAAGCAAAAATGGCGGTTCATTTCTTTTTTGACAAAAATAATATTGAAATAATCGATTGTGACATTTCATCATGTTCGAATTCTTCAAGGCATCATAAGTTTTGGCTAGCTAAGGGCAAAGATAGTTCCGTCTTAAATAAGTAGACTCGTTAAATTTTCAAAGGACACTTCTATTCTGCCACTAACTTTCCTAGAGGCTCTATACTTTGGGCCCCCTTAGACATTGAGAAAGCGCTTAAACAAAGAATCCTTAGCATGTGTCTGGTAGAAGATAGTTTTTGCGTTGAGGTGAGAAGAGAAATAAATTTTCTTCTCACCCAACGAATATTATCTTCATCTCAATGATAATCTTTGGAAAGTTAAGATAAAGTTAAGTTCTTTAATGACATTATAGTAGAGTGGACCGACAATTCTTGTCTGAGATACTAAGATTATCATGAAACATTTTTTATTTTATATATTTTTATTTTTCTCAAACGCGATAATTGCCAATACTTCTTATATTCCCAGTGCGATTGAGATTGCTCGTATGGGCCTTAAGCAAAATATCGTTTCAGTGCCTTCTAAAAACAGGAATGACGCAATCTGTTCGTGATTCTCTTGAACTTTTCTATTCATTTCAAAGGTCTGATGGCCTTATGCCTCGAGTGATCGATCATTATAGGATTGAAATTTGAGTTGTCCTTGGAATGATGGGAATTGTTCTACCATTTAAAGAACCTCTCTCCCCTCAGTTTGAAACAGAGAATAATGTCATTTCCTATATTCCGAACGTTATTTTTGGTTGGACCGCGAGTAGATACATTATTTATACGAAAGACGCAGGATTTGCGCAGAAATATTTTATTAATGCTGAAATGGCTATCCAATGGATTGATAAAAATACTCTTGAGAACGGAATCATTTGTAAACAGGCACCATTTTCAGATTGGGAAGATAGTGTTGAGAGAACTGGCTGCGTTGCTTTTACCAACGTACTTTATGCCTTGTCTCTTAAAGGGCTTTCAGATTGGGCCATATTTTTAGGCAATGCTGAGAAGAGTGATTACTACCTCAATCGATACAATCAATTTATGGTGAAATTTCGCTCTTATTTTTGGGATAAAGAAAAAATGTTATTCGTAATTTCACAGGCAATGATCAGTTAACAGCGGATGCAAATCTTTTAGCGATTGCTTATCATCTCGTAGACAAAAATGATTCTGAAGCGATTTTGAAGGTACTTCGAGCGAGTCCAATGTGGAAACCAATTCCTGGACGACCAACTTGGCCTAATTATCCTCTTTCTATTAAGAGTAAATTTCCTTTATTGGTTGGTCTCTCTGGCTATCATGATGAGATTCACTGGGGCTGGATTACTGCCCTTGCCGCCATTGCTGAACGTGAGGCCGGTAATAATGATAAGGCGCAGTCGATACTTGAAGCCTATGCAAAAAGAGTTGTTGAAGATGGTTCTGTCCATGAAGTTTATGATTTTGATGAAAAAAAGCAGATTGTTTCACCAGTAAAGCGCTTCTTTTACCGAGCCGAGGCGCCATTTACTTGGAGTTCGGGCTATTTTCTAGAAGCGGCCCTGGCACAAACACCCATATGAAATTAATATTTTAGGTGGGGTAGGGGGATTCATGCTTTTTGATTTAGACTTATGTATGGTTAATTCGATAGAAACGAATAAAAAAAATAAATAAGAAGTGTGACTTCTATTTAAGAGAAAACTCAAAACACTCTTTAATAAACAGGCATATCATCTTTGACGATATGTTTGGAAGGGCCTCTATTTAAAAATTTAAAATCAAGAAATTTTCGTGCAGCGCTTCGTTTGCCTTCTATTTCGGTAGCATTAGATTTATGGTCATTTGCGCCAAGGCGCTTCTTGTCTAAATATTCTTCTAATTTTTTTATCGAAATAATTTTCATGGGTACCTGTTTAGCATGTGATGCAAGTCTTGAATGTTTAGATTAGGTTAGAAAAATAACATTCATTAAGTCATATTTTTTTGTCCGTCACGGCATTTAAAACCGCCAATCCACTGCCTTAATTACTCTTTCGGATGGCACGTCTAGCCCTGTTTTTCCATCATCGCTTCTGCAAAAGGGCCGTTTTTCTCCAACATGAGACTGTAGCAGGTTCCAGGCAGAATCTTGAGTCTCAATAGTAATCTCTCGGTCTCGAATAATTTTTTGGTAAAGATAAAAACTAGGACGCTTAATTCTTTGTAGATTGTTACTACGATCTACAGAGACCAAACCAAACTTCGGACAATAGCCATCAGACCATTCCATGTTGTCAGTTATTGTCCAGTGTATGTAGCCTAGAATATTGATTTTTTCTGTGCGCAATTTATCCACTGCTCTTAGGTGTTCAATCAAATAGGATGGCCTAATATAATCAGTTGCGTCAGCAATACCGTTCTCCGTAATAAATTGGGGCAAGACTCCAAAACGTTTTTTGATCTCCTTTGAGATCAAATATAGACCCTTGGGGTGAATCGCCCGGCCGGCCTCCGAATATTCTTGTTCAGAATTAATGGAAATTGCAGCACCTTTTATCCATTCAGCTCCATAATAATTAAATCCAAAATAGTCCATGAATCCTTTGATTCGATTTGGGAAATACCAATTCATAAAATGACCAGTAAATTTAGAGATCGTTTTGTTAATCAGTCCCAGCCCTGTGTGATGACCCATATGCTGAGCGATTCCAATGACTGGGGAGTTAAAAGTATTATGTGCCCAGGTGTAAATGTCTTTATGGGCACGAATCATTTCTTTCAATGAATGAATAGCTGTGACTGCACTACCTTTGATTCCAGGTGGAAAAAAGCCAAAAGTGTAGGCCATCGTTGCAAAAATCTGTGGCTCGTTGAAAGTTATCCAGAAATCAACCATTCCATCAAAATCAGTCATCACTTTTTTTGAGAAATCAATAAAGTGTTTTTTTGTTTCGTTATTTGTCCATCCGCCTTCTGCTTGAATCCATTTAGGGACGGTAAAATGAAAAAGTGTTAACATCACTTTCATCTTTTTCTCGCGAATCATTTTAATTATTTCTTTGTAGCGAGAAATTGCAGCTTCATCAAATACACCTGCAGCAGTGTGAATACGTCCCCAATCGACCCCTAGACGAAACACTTGCACTCCAAGCTCATGAGCGAGATCAATTTCAATTTCTGGTTGTGTCCAAAAACGAAGCCGCTCTTCTGGAATATCTTGATTTAGAAATGCCTTGATATTGCCATCTCGACCAAAGTCCATCCATATGTCATCCAGCTGATCTTCAACATGCCCTGGGGCATTGGCTATGCCAAACAAGAACTCAGGAGGAAAATTAATAGAGGTATTCGCATGAATTGACATAGACATTAATAAGCTCAGGAAGAAGGTTTTTATCATGGTTTCATTATATTGCTGAATCTGATGACATATAAGTCAGTTGGTAAAAAGAGCTTACATTCGTTTGTAAGTTGAACAGATTTTAGACAGTTTTGACTTGTATCTTTGCATCTGAGCATTACTGCCACTGAACAAAATTCTCGGTTTTTTAATAACTTAGGTTTTTTTGAGATGTAAAAAGAATCAAATTTATTTCTCTTCTATTAAGGACG
The DNA here is from genome assembly GCA_044377495.1 of Bacteriovoracaceae bacterium. Classification (GTDB taxonomy): domain Bacteria; phylum Bdellovibrionota; class Bacteriovoracia; order Bacteriovoracales; family Bacteriovoracaceae; genus Peredibacter. Next base: position 13,083 of record JBILYY010000095.1, read on the forward strand.
TGTGGGCCTTCTGTTAAGTGAGTTTTTGGTCGGAGGTGATAAACTTAAAAGACTCCAGCATGCAGCATCCAATGGAACAAACAACTCCAACTCTAATTCGGTGGTCATTGGCAAATCCCTTTTACAGCAGGTGAGCCTCTAAATTGCCGCAACTTAAAGTTTTAATGAATCCGGGTAAGATGTTCCAGTAAATTTGCTCCATTCTTTTTCAGAATGTACGCCAGAGTGTGAAAAATGG
>JBILYY010000096.1:0-13296 GCA_044377495.1 Bacteriovoracaceae bacterium
TCATCACTGAAGTCTGATCTTATGATGAGACTTTTGGATTTACCAAAACTAGCTGCCAAATTGTATCAAGGCCTTCCTGAACAAAATAAAAACTGGCTCAAGGCCTATAGTGCCGGTGCTAATGTTGGATTTCAGCAAGGGAAAAATGCTCAGGAATTTAAGGATCTGAATTATGCCCCTGAAGAGTGGGAGCCAGAACATTCGATTTTGATATTGGTTCTTCAATCTTTTGATCAAACCAGAAAGACATTTTACCGTGACTATGAAGAAGAAAAGCTTAAAGAACATTGGAAAGAGAAAACGGAAGAAATGTTTAATGAGGACAACGTACCCTGGTTCAACACTATTCTTAAAGATGGCGAGTATATTGCCGAAGTTAAGCCAAAAATTAAAATGACCTATACACCTTCCTTAAAACCAAAGTTGTGGGAAAGCTTCCCCGACGTCTTTGGAAAAGAATCTGGATCTAATAATTGGGTTGTGAGCAAAACTAAGTCGAAATCAGGCTTTGCTATGCTCGCCAATGATCCACATCTTGATTTAAAGACCCCTTTGTTTTGGTACTGGATGAATCTTCAGACACCAGAATTGAATGTAATAGGTGGAACAATCCCTGGAGTTCCCATAATTGTAAGCGGGACAAATGGCAAAGTGGCATGGGGGTTAACTAATGCGTACATTAATACCGCTGATGCTGTTTTTTTGAAAGACTATCCTGAGGATCACTTGGTTTCATTCAGGCCAACTGTTAATGTTAAATTCGGTTTTTTACAGATCCCTTTTTTCTTTAAAAGTTTTGAACACACAAAAAATGGTGATGTTGTCCTTCCACTAGAACTTGAGAATAAAGATAAAATGATTCTCAGATGGGCAGGTTTTAATCTTCAGTCCCATGATCTGATTTCGATGTTTAATTTAATGAACACTAAAAATGTAACCGAAATGGACGAGCATCTGAAACTGGTTGGCCTTCCTGCTTGGAATTATGTTTTTGCCGATACCAATGGCGATATTGGATATCGTGTGGTGGGACATATATTGAAAGAAACTCAAAAAGATCCGTATGGGATTTCTTATGAGAAGTATGATGAATTAAATAACAAAAAGTTTCTTGACCCAATGGAACGCCCTCATGTTTTGAAGCCAAAGAGAAATTACGTTTATTCGGCCAACAACCGTCACTGGCCAGTTAATTCGAAATTCTATGGAGGCAGGGCCTATAGTTACTCATTTAGAGGTTTTAGGATTGATGAACTGTTGAAAGATGGAAAGCATGATGTTGATAGTTTCAAAAGAATTCAATGCGATCGACAAGTTGTTGATGCTAGATTCTTTGTCGAAAAACTGCTTAGAGTTACTGACATCCCTGAATTTAAGGGATGGGATTTTACTTCTCAAGAGAATTCTATAGCCCCTTCAGTCTATCGTCGATTGATGGATCTACTTTTGGAAGGCTGGCAGGTTAACGAGTATGGGCTATTCCATTTATTGGACAAACTAAGTGATATACAAAAGATCGAATTGAAATCATTTTATAACGTTGCCAAGGAGCAAATTGCGGGCAGAAATTGGAATGACTTTCATCGCCTGACCTTTGCTCACCTTTCAAAAAATGATGATTGGAAATTTTCGCCTGAAATTCCTGGAATTGGTGATAACCACAGTGTTGACCCGGGAACTTCCAAATGGGATCCGGATCTTAAGACTTACGAACAATATTCAGGCGCTTCAATGCGAATGATTATTGTGATGAAGGAAGTACCTGAAATCCATCTGTCGCTGCCAGGGTATAATAGAAACTACACAGAGAAACAGTCTTCAGTTCCAGCTTGGAATGAATGGCGATCATGTTTGTATAATAAGATTAGTTTTAAGTGATTTAAAATTAATCTTATTACTTCCGTATGTGCCAGCCTCGAGGCTTAGCAAAGGCCAGAATTCCCAAATATGAAAGAGTCGATCCAACGCCTGAATGTTTGCGTCCAGACCAGGGTAAGTAAGGTGAAACTCGATCACAGCAATTGATGTAAGATGTTCCTGTATCAACTTGAGAGAGAATTTTTTTAGCTCGATCTGTGTCCTGACAATAAACTGAAGCAGTAAGGCCATACTCAGTGTCGTTCATGAGTTTTATCGCCTCATTATCATCTTTAACTTTCATCACTCCAATCAATGGACCGAATGTTTCTTCTTTCATGATACTCATATCATGGGTCACATTCGCTAATACTGTTGGGCCATAAAAATTATTTTTTCCAATGCGGGAGCCCCCGGTCAAAAGCTTCGCTCCCTTTTTAACGGCATCTTGAACTTGAGAATCTAGAAAAGCAATATGAGATTCACGTGTGATGGCTCCCTGGCTATTATCTTTAGAGAGAGGATCTCCCACTTTAAGCTTTAAAGTTTCGGCTACAAATTGTTCCATAAATGAGTCATAAACGTTTTCATGGACATATACACGCTCTACACCACAACAGCTCTGACCATTGTTATAAAAACATCCTTCTGCTACAGCACCCGCCACTTTGTTCAGATCCGCTATTTGGTCGGTAACGTATAAAGGATCTTTTCCACCAAGTTCAAGGCCAATCGGAACTAATTTTGAAGCAACTTTCTCGGCAATGTATTTACCAGTCTTGTAAGAGCCGGTGAAGAAATACCCATTACAAGGTAAATCCAAAAGAGCTTCACCAGTTTTTGCTGCACCAATAACAGCGATGAAAGCATCATTGGGAATACCGGCTTCGTGTAAAAGTTTTTCGATATTCATTCCAGTTAAGGTTGCAAACTCGGATGGTTTATAAAGGACAGTGTTTCCAGCAAGCAAACTGGGAATGAAAACATTAACACCAACCAGGAAAGGATAATTCCAAGCGGAAATATTACAAACGACACCCAATGGATCAAAAGCTAAAATGTCAGCAGTATTTCCATCGTTATTCAACTCTTGAGGAGCAAGCCATTTCTGTGCATTCTCAATATAGAATTTGATTCTTCCACGGGCACCATTAATTTCATTATAAGATTCTTGTAAAGGCTTTCCAACTTCGAGGGTTAGAGTTTGGGCGAGATTGTCTTTGTTTTGATCTAGCAAATCACCAAAACGTTGAATAAGAGCAATCCTTTTTTCAAATGCTACTTGTGACCAAGAGCTTAGAGCTCCCTTGGCACGTTGATATTTGGCCTCAACATTTTGAGCAGTATCTTCCGCAATTTCTTTTATAAGTTCATTTGTAGCTGGGTTAGTTATGCGCATATGGTTACCTCTGGTTTTTTACGGCTTTAAGAAAGTGTTGATATAGGGGAGCTGGGTCGCAAATCTTCTGGCCTAGAGTATGTGAAAATTCTGGATGCCACTGAACTCCTACCACATACTTTTCTTTCATGTTTTTATAATGAAAGGCTTCAATTAAATTATCATCAGGAGAATGAGCATCCACGATTAAATCTTTGCCCAAGGTTTTAACGCCTTGATGATGGACAGAATTCACCATCAATTGATCTTGGCCGTAAATATCTTTTAATATACTTTGGTCTGTACACCTTACGGAGTGATGAACTTTGTCATAGAGCTCAGCATTTCGGTGCTCTATCTCAGTATTCGTTACAGTTTTTAAATCTTGATAAAGTGTGCCACCAAAATAAACGTTAGTAAGTTGAAAGCCTCTGCATATGGCGAGAATCGGTTTATCATTTTTAAAAGCGTAATCCATAATCTTTAGTTCATATTGGTCCCGATGAGGATCTCCTGGCCAGCGGCCATCTTCGATGGGCTCTTCTTTATAAGTCCTTGAAGCAATGTCGGCTCCGCCTTGAAAAACAAATCCATCCATCTCAGATAAAAATTGTAGCAGCTGATCTTCCGGTAAATCCGGAATCAAAATCGGCATCACTCCTTTTTGAGAAAGAAAGCGCGCCATATCCTGCTCAAAGTAGGCCAAGGTTTTATGGCCAAACACAGTTCGTGCCGGATCGGGGTACATGAAACAAGAAGATACACCTATGTAGATCATGCGCCTAATGCCTTTTGATAAATTGCAAGAAAGTCTGCACGAGTCACTGGTCTGGGATTACTTGGGTGACAAGGATCTTTCTCGGCCAAATCGGCCAAACGAGCGAGGTGCTCTTTTGTTACTTTTTGTGATGATAAATCTTTAGGAATACCAATCTTGGCGTTAAGCTCTTGCAGCCAAGTAATGAAACTGCGAGAAGAGCGATCTTTAAGACCAATAACTTCACAAATTGTTTTCATCCGTTCTTCTGAAACTTGAGCATTAAATTCCATTCCATAAGGAATCATGATGGCATTAGCAAGCCCATGATGCATATCCACTACTGTTGAAAGTGGGTGGGCAAGACTATGAACGATGCCCAGACCTTTTTGGAAAGCAGTCGCCCCCATAAGAGAGGCCATCATCATTTTTGAACGACTTTCGAGATCAGAATTATTAGTAGCACGTTCAAGACTTTGAGAGATAAGTCGAATGCCTTCTAAAGCAATTCCGTCACATAACGGAGAAAATCCCTTGGCCAAATACGCTTCGACGTTATGAGTGAGAGCATCAACACCGGTAGTTGCAGTTACAAATGCTGGAAGTCCCATAGTTAGTTCCGGATCTGCAAATACTTTTTTCGCTAGAAGTTTAGGTGAGAAAAGTATTTTCTTCTCATGAGTCACATCATCGGCAATGACTGTCGAACGACCAACTTCTGAGCCCGTGCCTGAAGTCGTTGGAACGGTCACAAAATAGGGAACATCTTCGGTTACAAAACGATCACCACCAATGGCATCATCATATTCAAAAAGATCTTTCGTATGATTGATTCTTAAAGCAATTGCACGAGCGACATCCATACTCGCTCCACCGCCAAATCCTATGATCGAGTCTGCTCTGTGGGCTTTATAAACGTCAGCACCTTTTAGTACGTTCGACTTGACTGGGTTTTTATCAATACCTGAAAAAACTTCAGGATTGAGTCCCGCTGTCTTTAAGAGGGTCATCACTTTTTGAAAGACTTCCAATTTAGCAAGACCTGGATCTGTAACAACCAGAGGTCTTGAAAGTCCTTGGTCGGCCAAGTGTTTGCCAAGCTCATCAATAACTCCCTTCCCGAAACGGATTGAAGTTGGAAAATTATAATTGTATCGCGCTGTAAAATCTGTTCCCATATTTATCCCCTTATACTATTTCAAAATAACGTTTAAATTCCCAATCGGTGACTGCTTTTTGATGCTGTTTCCATTCCCAATCTCTTGAATCGCAAAAGTGCTTGACGAAATTATCTCCAAAAAGTTCAGGAGCAACTGTGGAGTTCTTCATGAGCTGTGTCGCTTCCCAAAGATTTTTCGCCAAAACCCCATTTCTTAAATCTTTGTATCCATTCCCTTCAGTCATCGGTGCCGTAAGTTTGAGTTTGTTTTTAATTCCGTAAAGCCCAGATGCAAGTGCTGCAGCATGAGCAAGGTACGGGTTGGCATCGGAGCCCACAACTCTTAGTTCAATTCGTGTAGACTTAGGAGAAATAGGAAGAGCGCGAATGCACGTTGTTCTGTTATCAATTCCCCACGTGATTGTTGTAGGTGCCCATGCCCCTTCTACTAATCGTTTAAAAGAATTAATGGTTGGAGCATAAAGTGGGAGAACATGAGGCAGACAATGTAGCAGACCTGCAATATAAGACTCCATTACAGAACTTATGCCATGCTTTGCTTTTTCATCATAAAATAAATTATTTTTTTCATCCCAAAGACTTTGGTGAATATGTCCAGAGCAACCAGGAAGCTTGTCCGAAATTTTTGCCATAAAAGTAGGCATTATTCCATGACGGTGACCAATTTCTCGCACGGCAGATTTAAATAATACTGCACGGTCAGCAGATTCAAGGGCATCACCATAAAGAATTGCGGCTTCTATTACACCAGGTCCAGTTTCAGTGTGAAGTCCTTCAATAGGCACACGAAATTTGGCCAATAGATCATAGATTTCATTAAAAAAAGCCGAGTTCTTAGACATTCTAAGCAGCGAATAACCAAACATACCAGGTGATAGAAATTTAGGTTTATTAAAATCTCTTTCATTTAAATCTTCAGTCGTCTCTTTAAAATTAAACCATTCAAATTCCTGTCCGAAGAAGGGCTTGAATCCCAACTGCTCAGACTCTGCTTTTACTTTTTTGAGCAAATTTCGGGGACATATATCGAGATCAAAATCTCCCAGGAAAAAAGGCACGTCATTATCCCATGGAACCTTACGGAAAGTCTGAAGATCTAAACGTGCCGTGGCATCAGGATAGCCCGAATGCCAGCCAGTAAATTTACAATCATCATATGCAAGATCATTTATGTCCCATCCAAAAATGACGTTACAAAAACCAAACCCACCTTCAAGTGCACTCAGGAATTTATCTTTATGGATGTACTTCCCTCGCAAGACACCATCGATGTCAGTGATTGCAACCTTAACCTTCGGGTTAGGTGAATTTTTCACTTCAGCGATAATTTGCTCTCTACTTAATTTCATTCAAACACCTTTTATTCTAAAACACGTAATTTTTTTTCTTCTGTTACAGTTAATTTGAAAAAGACAAAGCCTAGTCCCATCATCCCAAAGAAAATTACTGCCAACAAAGGGTAGAAAATAATCATGGATATCAATGCAATGATGGCTATGAACAAAGCTATACCTTGGCCCCATGGATAAAATGAAGCTCGGAACGGTCGCTCGAGATTAGGTTCATTTATGCGTAGAAAAAAGAAAGTAACAAGAGAGAAAATATAGAGCATCAAAGCACCGAAGCAAGCGATGGTTATGATCTCACCAGTCTTGCCAGTGAGTAGGGCGCCTATTCCTACGATCATATTTCCAATCAACGCCCACATAGGGGTTTTAAATTTTTTATGTGCTTTGCCGAAAACTGCTGGAAAATATCCGACACGTCCAAATTCAAAGGTCACTCGTCCGGCAGCGAGAATAATTCCATGAAAAGATGCAACTAAACCAAAGAGTCCGACGGTAATGAGTAAGTGATATAAAGCACTATCCCTCCCCACAATATGAAACAATGCTAAAGGCAAAGGTCCATCAGAAGTGACTAGTGAGCCAGCGTTTGGATAAACCACAGCTTCCCATCCTGCGACGCCAATTGAAGCGAAAAAAGTGAGAAAGCACAAAATGACTAAAGTAATAATCGCTGAGCCAAAACCTTTGTAAACATTCACTTGAGGATTAACTGTTTCCTCGGCGACATTGGCCACTCCTTCGATACCTAGAAAAAACCAAATCGCAAAAGGTATGGAGGCGAAAATTCCTGACATTCCGTTGGGTAGAGCATTATTTGTGATATTAACGACCTTAAAGTGTGGCAGAGCAACACCCGCAAAGATGAGAAGTTCTACAACAGCAAAAATCGTAATAAATAATTCAAATCTTGCTGCTGCTTTAACGCCAAAAATATTCAGAGCAGTGAAAATAAAAAAGGCAGTGATCGCGATGGGTAATATTGGGATACCGGGGAAAAATTCGTGAAAGTAGGCACCAATAGCGTAAGCGATGGCCGGAGGAGCAAAGACAAATTCGATAAGTTGAGTGAAGCCTGCGAGAAATCCCCAGTTAACGCCTAAAGCTCGGTTGGCGTAATCAAAGGCTCCGCCTGCTCGGGGAATTGCACAGGCCAGTTCGCAGTAACTAAAAGTGAATAAAACATACATCAGAGTGATGAATAAAGTAGAGATACCTAGTCCCAGCGTTCCCCCTTTGGGAAGACCGAGATTCCAGCCAAAATACATTCCAGAAATAACATAGCCTACACCAAGGCCCCATAACATAATTGGACCAAGCGTACGCTCAAGTTTTTGGTCAGGGGAGTCTGCGTGCATTTTTATTCCTCAGGAGTATCAATAAATTCTAGACGAATTCCCATTATAAAAAAGTAGGCAATGTCTGAAATTAAGGCCGGATTTGGAAAAAATAGGAATGATACGCAAAGGTAAAAACTCAGGTACTAATAGGATTTTGACGCTAGACAAGTTTTATCGGTTAGAAAAGAAGCCGCTTTGAAAGTTTTCAAAGCGGCTTAAAAAATTAAAGTGGAATTTCCATTCCTAGATATTTTGCACAACGTTTTTTACCACCGCCAAGCACACGGCCAAGAGGGCCAGTAACAGCTTCAACGCAAGCTGCATAAACTTCTTCTTGATTGATTTCATCTCTAATATATTGAACTGGTTTTCCGTTCTCATCTACGCCAAGAAGTCCCATGGCAACTGAAGAAGGAGTCCAATAACCACCAGGAGTCATCGAGTAGTAACAGTCATAAGTTCCATGAGAAGTTGTGCCCGGGAAAACATATCCATAAAACATTCGTTCGATTAAATCGTTTTCGCCAGATTTGATTTCTTTGCAATCGGAACTTCCTGCAAATTTCTTCAACCATTCTTTTGGAGTAATTGGCGCCTTGATACTTCCTGGAAACCCGGCATCCATGGCAAAGATTGAACCTTTTTCATTGATGATTGGAGTGACGTGGTACCACCAAGTTTTTTGACCAACTTCACCAGTCTTTTTTGTATAGAAAAGAAAAAGTTTACCAGCATCGATATTTTGGTTTCTCTTAAAATCATACGCCCAGACTAATGCACGATTTGAACAGATAGAAGCACCGACTTTGATTAAGTCTCTGTTCATTTTTGAGAACAAAGCTTCCTTCTTGTAGCCCTTGGCTGCAATATCGGTCAGTTTCCAGTTATTGAAATCGGACAGAGTAACTTCTTGTGCGAAAGCCGAAGAGGCCATGCCAAGTGCGAGCGCCATGAGAACTGTTTTCATGTAAACTTCCTTTTAATCTTATAAAAATACTTCGCACTTAAATCATGTTGAGTACGCTTGTTCCATGCACTTGAAAAAATTCCATGAATTTTTATAGCGTTGAATTTACTAAACTAAGGAAATGGGTGTTTTCGGTAAATTGGCCTATGGGAATGGGGCATGGTAACATCATAACTGCTTGGAATAAATGACTTTACTGTTGTTTTCCAGACAATAGTACTCAAGAATTATTCCACTTTGACCGATACTAATAATGAGCATCTCTGTTGAGGCTCGTAATTTGGAGGTACGTTTATGGGTGACAAGCACAATGACCACAGTAAGAAGAAGCTGACGAAGAAAGAGCTTAAAGCGCAAAATCATGCGAAGTTAATGGCATCGAAAGGTTCGCCTTCCAATGTTGTAGACATCAATGCATTTAGAAAAGACGAAAACAAAAAAGCCGCTTAAGATTTATACTAGAGGGAAGGCAGAAACATCTGCTTTCCCTGTGGTTTAAAAATGTTGTCTTCATCGCCATTCACACCCATCAAATAAGTGGATTCCTCGCCGTTTGATCTTTCAAGCCCCCTCATTAAAGTTTGGTAGCTATTAATTTTTCCGTGAACGAATGGATCTAGGAAAGCCATCATATTGCTTGTTGATGTGGAGGTAAGAGTGGGTAGACCAGCTGTGATAACTTCCAAGTTCTTTTTTCCTGCCGGTTTTTGATTAAAATACATTTGGTTAAAGTAAGGGTAGGATGAACATCCATTGAAAAAGAAAATCTGGTAAAAACCTGGAAGCTTAGTCGAGCTAAAACGCTCATAGTTAAGATTTCCTCCCAGACCTGAGTGACCATCATAAGCAACAAGCTGTGATGTCATTAAAGCATTTGAGAAATAATTAACGAAGGTTTCATCGCTCACACCTACCGAGGAATCTGAAAGAAGAATCGATACGATAACCTTCTGAATCGTTCCCAGTTGATTTCTAAAAGTTTTCTCAAGTTTCGTGATGTAGTTGATTCTTTTAAAGTTTTTTTGCTCGATGATTTTGTAGCCAAGACCTTCAAGCTTCTCAATAAGTTCTACATAGGTCAAATAACCATCATCTTTGGTTCTTGATACGCTAGGCTCATCATCAATGTATCCAAGAAAAACTGAAATATTTAATTCTTCTGCTTTATATAAACGATCGTATTCAGGGTAGGTTGACGCCGTATTCTGAAGTCGCTTAAGACTCCCATCGACTCTAAGTACATCTGTCGTGTTATCTTTAAGTGGACACCCTTTTTTATCGGGGTCCCAGAAATAGAACAAATCACCCTCTAAATTATAATGTTCGTCAGTACATTTATTGACTCCATTAACCATTCCTTTCTTGAAGAAAGTGTCGGGATTTTTTGGGAGTCGCAAGGGTATAGAAACGCTGTCAGCTTTTTCAAAAACTTTAGTGTGGAAAACTGTCTTACCTTCGAACCTGTAATGCAAAATCTGTCGCGAACCTTTCTTGGGCTCAACTGAGGTAAATTTGAATTTGTGCTTGTCACCCAATACACCCGGATAACTGTATGACTCTACGAATGTTTCAGACTGGAAATGCCCAATCAGAAACTCTAATTGATAGTCAACTTGGTTGCGGATTGAATTTGCTTTAGGGGATGTACCATTAAGAGTTTCAAGATTTAGCGTTCTTGAAGTGGATATTTCAATCGAGGCATCAAATTTCAAAAGAGCTTCTGTTGACTTTGCCCCAAAGTATTTATTTTGAGACCAAGCATTAACCGTTATTAAGAGGAGGGCAAGTGCTAGTGTTTTCATTGAACATATATGCCTCATGTGAGAGCTTGAAACTACAATGCATGAAAAATGTTTAGGGAATTATAGTGAAAGAAGTCCTATTGCCCCATCATGAATGAAGCAGTTGGGGGTTGACTAGGGGCTACCATCGTTGAATCAGGCATGCCATTGCTTTTCTGAGGGCTATCGTTGGGGTCAGGCTGAGGAATGGGGTCAGGCTGAGGAATGGGGTCAGGATGAGGAATGTTGTCAGGCTCAGAATTGGCAAAAGTATCTGGCGCGCTAGTGTTAGCATGAGGGCGATAGCTACCTTGGGCGTTATCATCACTTTGAGAGCTATGAGGGCTGGTGTAATTATTTTGTTGGGCAGAGGATGATGAAATAGGACTACCCGCAGGGGCCTTAAGATCAAAAGCGGAGAAAACTTCAGGGGTTGAAGAACTCCCGTCAGATTCTTTCTTTGGGGTGCGAGTAATAATAACGTCAGGAATTACCCATTTCTCTTTTTTACAGCTTGGCGAGTGATCTAGTTTGCAGCCCATTTCAAAATATGTATCGACCGAATCATCTTTTTTGGCCCGAATGAGCATGTTGGCGTAATTAAAACAAGCAAGTCCGATTTTTTGCTTCTCACAAGATATGCGCATAGTTCTTAGTGCATCAGACTCTTCATCTTGAGCAAAAAGGCTGAATGAAATCAGTGTAAGGAGGGCAAAAATCTTCATATAATCAACTATCGGTATATAGTGAAAAATAATTTAGTAATTACCGACAAAAATGATTTATCTAGGGATTTTCATCTATGCTAGGATTGGAAAATGTCAAAAGCCCACTATTTCTACTTATTAACACCCCTGCCAGAGCTTCAGCGTATCGTTGAAGCCCACCAGTTGGATTTTGAAGAGCTCATTAATGATACTTTTTCCGAAACAGAACTTGTAACTTTTGAAAAGTTACTTGATTCAATCTCTGCTATTTTTGTTCAGCCAATTATTAGTGAACTCACCTTTGATGATTTTTTCGCCAAAGAAAATGAAGCCATTAAACAAAAGTCTTACTTTGATGAATGCAAAAGCTCGGTTTGTATTGAGAACATTTCTGACTTTCACACCAATCCCTTTCAGGTTACATATCTGGTTGAACTCCTAAGGAATTTTGACGATGCCTTAATCGATACAGGAGGAGTTAATACATTAGTTTTCAAAAAAGAATATCTTGAAGATCTTAAGAAATTTAAAAATATCTTTTCTCTGATCCCAAAAGAACAAAATCAGTCCATAGAAGTTAAGACTTCTAAACCAGTTGATCCAATAGATTTTTTAATCCTGGATGTGTATAAGGAGTTAGATCGTCTGAGAAGAATAGAAAAAAATGATTCAATCGAAGAGTTATTGAAAGATCATTCTGAAAAATTCAGAATGACTTTTTTTGCCATAAAAGATGAAAAACTTGATGCCTCTTCGCTGTTAAGGAAATCAGGCTTAAACGCAAAAGATTTTGATGATAATCTCGAAAGGTTGAAGTTCTTTCTGAAGAAGATTATTTGAATAGAAAGAAAATGGATTTCTACCGCTGCGGTATTTTGCTCATTAATAATCTAAAAAACCGAGGCTACTTCTGTGAAGCTTTTTAAATTTGAGCATAGCTAAGGCTATTACAATTGCCCTCTACCTTTTAAGGTTTCTTCCAGTTTCCTCTGATAAAACCTTAATAACTCATCTTTTATTTCGGCACCTTCAATGATTCCCAGAGCGTGGGCAATCGCTTCTAAAGTGGCCATGCCGGCTTCAGTTGTTTCGGCCCGCATGTGCAGCCTTGTGGTATTAGGAGTACTAATTTTAACTCGAGGGATATCGCTAAGCTCGTGATGGCGATAATGAACCTTGCTTGCTTGGCGCCAGTTTCCATCAGGAACAATAAGCTGAATCGGTAGAGTACTCTCGGCCACAAATTGCCGATCAAGTTCAACAGCATTATCCGATGGATAAAATAATAACGTTCGGTATTTTGGTGATAACAGATCACTTAAATCTAAAGTTTCACGTCCCTCTCCACGAACGCGCATTTCACTATTTGTAAGTGCCTTCAAGGCAAGTCTGCCTGTGTTCGTGGTGCGTTTTAATTCTTTAGCATGAAAGACCAAGGAGATTTTTGTTTTAAGCGTGAGCGTTGGGAGGTGTTCGCAAATGCAGCGGTCCTTATGAAGGAAGCAAACCTGGCATGGGTCTTGGGGTTTTCTTTTTCTGGCTATAGTTTTAATTTGATTCATCGCTTTCTGTATTTGTACACTTACGAACTGGCCAAAGAAAAGCCTAAAGAATGGTTTTTGCCTTCCTTTTGCTATTTCTCCAGACTAAGCTATTCATGAATAAAAATGATGGCAATTGCTTATGAAGAAAAAAACGAAACAATCTAAAGTTGCCGCCCCAAAGAGGGTCACTGCGAAACGTGCCAATCCAATCAAAAAGAAAATTCTACCCAAGACGGACTTTCCTATTGTCGGTATTGGTGCCTCGGCAGGCGGATTGGAGTCGTTAAAAGAGCTCTTCTCGAATTTGCCACCCAACACGGGTATGGCATTTATCGTCATTCAACACCTTGACCCGAAGCATGAAAGCTTAACGGCCGATATTCTCAGTAGATCTACAAAAATGCCTTTAGTCGAAATAGAAGATGGCATGCAAGTTAAG
>JBILYY010000214.1:0-4800 GCA_044377495.1 Bacteriovoracaceae bacterium
GCTTTCTCGGAAGTGAATTTCAAGAATCCTGTTGCTCCACCATCGAAGCCATCAAAACCATCAAAACCTGGTTTGCCTGGATGCCCTTGTTTTCCCCAACAGTTTTTATCATTTGATCCGAAATTATTTGAATAGCCCTTGCAAGTTCCATTCAGTGCCGGATCTGCTGCTATAACTTCCATATTCTTGGAAGGAATTTTATTTGTTTGTACTCCAGCATTTCCACCTCTTAGTTCGAATACAATATCCCCAATGGCTTTTTCAGTAAGAATATTTAATATGCCACCTGATTTCCCAGGTTCATTATCAACCGGTGTTGGCATATTCGTTTTAGAAAAAGTTGTGATGGTACCCTTATTCGAAACAAGTTCATTCATCTTTAGGTCTATAATCGTTCCCCTGGTTTCTAATACTGAATTATCATCTAAAACTAAGGTTTCAATCGCGGAAGTGCCAGCGATACCCAAGGTATAAATATTTTGTGTTCCATTAACTACAAAGCTCTTTCTAACTTCAACCGAAGTAGATGCAACTACAACTTCTCTATCCATTACTTTGCAATCAAAATTTACAACAATCGGATCATTATCATCAATAGACAGATTCATCTCCGCCTTTAATCCACTTTCATCAAAGGCTTCAGTAATTTTTGTATTTTTTCTGTCAAGGAAGTTAGATTTAACACATTCAACTGACGCTCCAAAATAATCACCCGTTTTAGCTTCAAGGGTCAGTTTGTAATTATTTATGTTCTCTTTAAATTCAGGAAAGTTTAAAAATTCGCTCTCTCTCATTAAGAGTGGCACTTTTCTTTTCTTAGTTACTTTTAAGGTGCTTGACTCTTCTGTCTGTGTGCCATCAGGTAAACTAGATTGATTATCTGTCCCGATATGTTTATTTGATTTAGGTCCGCCTCCACCGCCAGAGTTGCAGGCGGCAAGGCCCAACAAAGAACTTATAAGCAACATCGATGAAAGCTTCATACCTGCTCCAATAAAAATATGTAGGGTGAGTGTATCAACCTTAAGGGATTGTTGGTGTCTTAGGGGTATAATATTCAGGGGTGTATCGAATTTTGACAGCATCTTAAGTCTCCGTAATCAATGAGTAACCTGCAGGAATTTGTTTATTATTAAGAAGACTGCAGTCTTAATGTTAGGGAGTTCTAGCCAATTAGAAATGGGATTGCTTACAACAATAGGATCGGAGCTAAAGAATGTTCAGATTTGAAACGACCTACAGGACTTTCCACTGAAAGCTCTTCGAAGCTTTATTCCCGGCCGCATCCTCAACCAACACTTCAATCTGATGGCTTCCAACGGGAAGATTAAAAACGCCTCTAGGATTTTGAATACTGAAGTTCAAATTGAAATAAAACTTACGGCAATTATAATCTCCGCAAGTTCCCTTCATATAGAAGTCTTCAATGTAATCAACATCATTTTTTCCAGATGGAAGATTAACAAACATCCAGACTAGTTTTTCTTCACCGTTATCTAAACGGTAAGAAATTTTATGTGGAGGAAGAATAAATTTCTTATGTAGAACTAAATCGCTAGCTTCAAGGAATAGTGCATGCTCTCCTGTCACTTGATTCCCATCAATTGGTTTATGGTTCTTGGCCAAACCAATTTTTGAAATAGTCGGCGCCTGGGTATCGTTCAGTGGATCCATCATAAGAAATGGATTAATGTATCGTCCATCTTCTGCTACAACCAATAAATGTAAGTGGTGATAAACTTCGCCGAAACTTGATATCGGCCACTGGACAACATTTCCAATCAAAGCACCCTCAGCAACCTTTAGGCCTGAACTGTATGAATTTCTAATTTCTTGAGTAATGGTTTCTTCAGATACATGATGATACTTCCAAACAAATCCATCTTCATCCAAAATTGCTACTTCCCAATACAGATGGTTGCCGCGAACATAATTTTGAATGTTCACAACTTTTCCGCCAGCAGCTGCATAAATCGGTTGGTCCTGAACGGCCCTGATATCTAGGCCATCATGCCAGTAAGGAGATCCTGAGTAATCCTGGTAGGACTGCATATTATGGCCAATCGACAATAAAGGAAAAGGCCATTGATGACTTTTTTGCTCACTAAATTTACCGAAGGCAAGCTTATCAGCTTTGGTTTTTACTGATTTCTCATGTGCCATAACTTGAGTAACACTTAATAGGAGAAGAAAGAGAAATTTCATTATAACCTCATTGGAGGAAACGTCGGTAAATGGCATCAGGAAAATTACCGGAAACCTTCAGACCAACTTTGAGTGATTTTTGTTTTTTAACAACAAATTTCTGGTCAATTTCAGAATTCATATAAACGACTTCGGCCAAGACAGGTCTTTCAAGATTAGAATCTTCAAGCCCGGTAACCCAAAGTATGCGATTATTTTTCAAGAAACTTCTATTTTGTTCAGACACAATAAGCCCAAGACCTGATTCCGAAACATCCATGACCCGAACTTTTAACTCACTGCCATTCTCTTTTGCGGAGGAAGATCTCAGTGTGACAAATTTATCCTGTGCTATCTTGAACGTATGTCGAGGTTGATCACGCAGTTCTTGAGTCTTGATGAGTCCAGGAAAAGAGAAATGAAGAGAATTTTGATTTTGGCGAAATTGAGAAATTTTAAAAACACTCATGCGATAACCCAACTTCACATATATTGGAAGTTCGGCATCGATGCGGTGGTGCTCAGAATTGAAATTAATCAAAACTTCGCGGGCAATGAAATCAATTTCAATATACTGAACAGGAATAACTGTCTTTTCTAAGGCGTGCGATTGCCACAAGATGTTTTCTTGAGTGGTTGTCGCTTTTTGTAGAATGCGGAGGATTTCACGGTACTCTGTACTGGACCGGTAATTTTCCAAAATTGTCATCTGATAAGTCTGCTAAATATGTCGGAGATTGACAATAACTGAACGTGCGGGGACTGTTTTAGTCGGAAACAAACCCAGATGGAGCGTCGCCTATTCATCTATAGGGCCATTCATGAAAGGATTAGTCCGGACTCGCCTCTTCTCTCCACCAAAAGAGTCAACTATGAAGACTATACACTTATCCCTACTTTTTATGCTTATCTCGGCCTGTACTGCTAAAAAAATTGCCGTAAAAAATGCCGACCTTCTATTAGAACATCAAATCGAAAAGCACCTTCCACTCTATGCGGCCCAAAGAAAGCTATTAAGAAATGACGTTAATGCATTTCTTAATGAGCAAAAGCCTTTTGCCAAGGAAGCAATACCAGTCATCACTTCAATGGAATTAGATGTGAATAAGGTGGATGAACAATATAGCTATTTGCATTCCTTATATGTCAAACTTGCCTTAAATTTTTCGAAGCTGATGAGTAAATACATGTCACCGTTAGATAATATACAGCAGAAAGAATTTGAAAATTCTCTCAAGGCCGAAAACCAATCGCTTAAATATTTAAAAACGGAAGACAGAATAGAAAAAATAGAAGATCGATTTGAATCATTTTTTGGAACGATCAGCGATAAGCAGAGAAAAATAATTGAGGAGCAGAAGCAGTATATTGAAGAGCGACATAAGATCAGGTTGGCCCGCCGTGAAGAACTGCACAAAAAATTCCTGGAAATTTACAAGTTGGATTTATCCGAAAAATCCAGAGCAGATTATTTTTATGAAGCTTTTGCTGAGTATCAAAAAAGTTATCCTGAGGGACCAATGAACATAGAAATAATGAAAAAAATCATTCCAACTTTAAGTGTTTCTCAAAAGGAAGTATTTGAAGATAAAACCAGCGATATAAAAGATATCTTAAACTATTATCTCGAGACGCATTACTAAGCATTGTAAGAATATGATTGAGGCTTTTGCGGGAGAAAAATATTATGTTCTCAAATCTATTTGTGAAGGAGAGAAAAATGAAACGCTCCCTATTCATTAGTCTTCTTATGCTTCTTCCCATTTTTGCGATTTCCAAAGCAACCGAAGAATTAGTTACCAGCATGGTACCTCATGGAGTCATTACACAAAAAATTGGCAAAGATTTTCTGGTTAGAACAAAAGCTGGAACTAAGGTGACAATTGAGTTTGATCGGGCCGGGATCTTCGATGAGGCCTCAGGTTTGAATTTAGGTAAAGGAGATATTTTTGAGCCAGGCAATGGTCTGCTCGCGCTAGAAACCGTCGCGAAGTCATTAGAGCTTAAAGGTCATCATATTATTGGCGAGTGGCGGCTGGAAAAAGACTCAAAACTTGGATGGGTATATGATCTATCAGGCCTTCGTGATGAAGAGACAGTAAATTACGTCGTAAACGCGCAAAACTCGAAACTGATTACTTCAGAGCAATGAACTCAGTCCGTAAGACACTCAGGTCCAACTATATAATCCCCTTTTAACCACCCTAAAATTTCTTGGGCAGCGGGAGTATGATCCGAATCTAACTCTTGAATCAGAGACATTTTTTGTTCTTCACTTAATGTATCCAGCCCGCCATCCAAAAAGATCAATCTATGAGTTAAGATAAAATTTGCAAACTCAGGTGTGTACAACTCAAAACAACTTTTTTCAAATGCATCAGACGGGGAAAGATTCTTATTCATGACTAATAGTGATGAAAGATAAACTAATTGTGAAAGATAAGGCTGGTTCATAAGATTAAAACCAATTCCACTTGTTTCATTTATTAACGAATCATCTCTCCCGGTAAAATATCTCAGCTTTAATTTTTTGCAATTTCGAGGTCCATCATTAGCAAAAAGGTTTTCCCAAATGAAGGGTTTACGGCCTAATAACGATGTTACCTCTTCCAAATG
>JBILYY010000009.1:0-39751 GCA_044377495.1 Bacteriovoracaceae bacterium
GACCAATAAAATAGCCCACGAACGTATGAGCAATATGGAGGGACATAGCGGTGAAGACCAACCATTTTAATGATTTTCTTAAAAATTTATTAATAGAAAGTGGTGCCTTATCAAGCTCCCTTCTCTGTCTCGCCTTGCCCTCAATAAGGGTTTCGACTTTCATGAAGATGGTAGAAATAAAGACAGTTTGCGGGCAGGCCCAACCGCACCAGACGCGTCCAAATAGACTTGTAATGAAGGCAATGAAAAAAAGACCAGAGGCCAGAATCAAAAAGAACAAAATGGGCTCTACCCCGTGAAGGGTAGAGCCAAGGACCGTAAATTCACGTGCAAAAATATTAATCATCAACGCCGGCTTACCATTGATATAAAACCAAGGGAGAACGAGATAGAAAACAATCAGACACCAATAGAAAATCTTGCGTCTGGTTTTCCAAACACCTTTGACATCTTCCGGATACAGATAAACGCGATTACCAAACTCATCAGTTGTGGCCAATCGTTCCGGATCGAGTTCAAAAATATTTTTACTCATCTATTTTTTCGCCTTGAGGTGCTTTCCCACCCTTAATGTGGGTGTTTTTTATGCTCATCACGTAAGTGACTGCTTGATAAATTTCTTCAGAAGATAGCACATCTCCCCAAGGTGGCATACCATTGGCCTCACTACCAGTATAAACAACATTATAAATCGTTTCAGGCGTACTTTTTGCTACGATCCAGAATTCATCCGTCAAGTTTGGTCCGATATCTCCGCGACCACCTTCAGCATGACAAGGAAGGCAGTTAATTTCAAAAACTTCTGCCCCTTTCTTGATACCTTCATCGTTAGCTACAGCAGCATAAACTTCAGGTTTATACAGACTATTGCGCTTTTTGTAGTCATCCTGAAGAAGCATCGTTTTCGAGTAGTCTTTCTTAAACTCTTCACGCAGCGTAGGGCCACTCATTATTTGGTAATAGATAAAATACCCAATACCATAAATGATGCCGGCGTAAAAAATAAAGCTCCACCAAGAAGGCAGTGGATGATTGAGCTCATGAATCCCATCATAATTATGATCTAAAAGTAGATGTTTCTCATCAGCTTCAACTTGAAGTTTATTTTCTTCATTGTTTGGATTAGTCATTGTAATTTCCCCCATTAGTGAAAGGAGCTTTGGATGGCTCCTCTAGTGGAATAAGTGATGCAGCTTGATAGAACGATTTGTTATCTTTTTTGTAAGTCCAATAGATGTAAGCCGCAAAACAAGTTACAAAAAGGATGAGTCCCGTTACCGGAATCCAAGGTAAATCGAATTGACTTAATACTTCCTGTTTCATGGAGCCTCCACTTTTGCAAGATCCGCACCCAAGCGTTGCATGTAAGCGATTAGAGAAATGATTTCTTTATCCTCAATTTTTGCAGGAACGCCGCCTTCAACAAGGCCCTTAGTAATAGTTGCTGCTTGTGCCTGAGCATTAGCAACTCCCGTTTTAATTTCTTCCGGACTATAAGGAACTCCAAGGGCAACCATCACGCTCATTTTCTTTTCAAGTAAGCTGTAATCAATCTTGTTGTCATAAAGCCAAGTGTAGCGTGGCATAATTGATCCAGCAGTCACTTCTCTTGGCTCGTAAAAGTGACGGTAATGCCACATGTCTGGATACTTAGCACCAACGCGCGCAAGATCCGGACCAGTACGCTTAGATCCCCATTGAAATGGATGATCATAAACAAATTCAGCGGCCTCTGAATGCTTACCATATCGGAGAACTTCGTGGGTCATTGGTCTTACTGTCTGAGAGTGACAAAGGTAGCAACCTTCACGGATGTAGACATCACGTCCTAGAAGTTCAAGCGGCGTATACGGCTTAATGGCATCCATCTTAACAATATATTTATTGGATAATAGAGAAGGAACAATTTCAATCGCTGATCCAACTAAAATCGCAAGTAAAGACAGAACTGCAAAAATCATCGGCCAGCCTTCAAGCTTACGATGAGTATCTGCATTTTTTTCAACGGAAGATTCATCTAGTGCGTAAGCTTCAAAAATTTCAGCCTCACCAACTTTTCCTTTTTTAGCTGTTTTGTACAAGTTGTACATCATGATTAGAAAAGAAATCAAAACGAGAGTCCCACCAATAGCGCGGACCCAATACATAGGAACGATCTTAACAACAGTTTCGATGAAGTTTGGATAGACTAAATGTCCGTCACTGTCCATTGCTCTCCACATAAGTGACTGAGTAATTCCTGCAATCCACATGGAAACGATATAGAGAACTAGACCGATCGTAGAAAGCCAAAATTGAATATTCGAAAGACTCTTAGAGTAAATATCCGTATTCCAAAGTTTTGGAACAAGATAAAAAAGAACTCCGGAAATGAACATGTAGTTCCAACCAATTGTACCTGAGTGAACGTGGCCAGGAATCCAATCAGTAAAATGAGCAATTGCGTTCACAGATTTGATTGAGAGTAATGGACCTTCGAAAGTCGACATACCATAAAAAGTTAGAGAAGTTGCCATGAAACGAAGGCCAGGCTCAGTTCTCACTTTATGCCAAACACCTCTAAGAGTCATAAGACCATTGATCATCCCACCCCAACTAGGCATCCATAGTGCAACAGAAAAAATCATTCCTAGAGTCTGTGCCCATTCTGGCAAGGTTGTATAAAGAAGATGATGCGGACCGGCCCAGATATAGATAAAAACCAAAGACCAAAAATGTATAATTGAAAGTCGATATGAGTAAACTGGTCTGTTCGCAGCTTTTGGAATGAAGTAGTACATTAGTCCCAAAAACGGTGTTGTCAAAAAGAATGCAACAGCATTGTGCCCATACCACCACTGGACGAGGGCATCTTGAACACCAGCATACAAAGAATATGATTTTAAAAAACTTACAGGAAGCTCCATCGAGTTCACGATATGAAGGACGGCAACAGTAATGATAGTTGCGATATAAAACCAGATCGCTACATAAATATGTCGCTCACGTCTTCTAATGATTGTTCCAAAAAAGTTTACCGCAAAGACAACCCATATGAGAGTTATGGCAATATCAATCGGCCATTCTAATTCGGCATATTCTTTACCAGTCGTTATTCCAAAAGGAAGAGTTAGCGCCGCTGAAACAATAATAAGTTGCCATCCCCAAAAATGTACTCGGGATAGAAGATCATTAAAAAGACGCGCCTTTAATAAACGCTGATGTGAGTAATATATTCCGCCAAAGATGGCATTTCCACAAAACGCAAAAATGGCAGCATTGGTATGAAGCGGTCGCAATCTACCAAAAGTTGTCCAAGGTAAACCTAAATTCACCCGAAAGTCAGCTAATTGAAAAGCAATAGTAACACCAAGGAGCATAGCAACCGCCCCCCAAATGACTGTCGCAATGACAAACCATCTGACAATTTGGTCGTCGTAAGAAAAGGTTTCTAGCCTTCGATTTACTGAAGGTGCATTCGCCTGTGTGGAACTCATTTGCCATCCTTTATTGATGTTGAATTGGATTTTGATATTTTTTGATCATCTAATAACATTCTGAATCGTGGAGTTTCGAGGTCATCGTACTGCCCTTTGCGCGCGGACCAAATGAAGGCAAAAATAAAAAATGCCCCAAGTAATAAAGCTAAAGGCAATAAAACGATAATTACTTCCATAAGGTCCTCAATTTCTTTGTACCCACGACAGTTGAAATGAGCACTGTAAGTGAACTAATTGGCATAATTATAGCTGCAACAAGAGGATTAATGATTCCCAGAAATGCCGCAGTTACCGAGAGCGAATTATACGCCAACGATAAAAAAAGATTTCTGTGAATAACTTTCATTGTTTCTTCAGAAAGAGTTAAAAGTTTTTCAACAGGTGCCAGACCTGGAGTGGTTAAATAAACATCTGCAGCACGAAGCGAAATATCCATTGCACCTAAGACAGCGATACCCACATCAGCTTGGCTTAAAGCAATAGCATCATTGGCCCCATCTCCAACCATTATGGAGGCAGGAGTGGCCAGAATTAATTGGCTCTTCTTTTCGGGACTTAAATTTGAATGTGCATTATGTGCAGGTAGATTGATCGCTGCTGCAATTTTTTGGACAACTTCTGAAGTATCACCTGAGAGTATCTGAACATTAATATGGTGACTGTGGATTTCCTTCAAGACCTGTTTTGAATCCGCACGGACTGTATCTTCAACCGTAAATGTCGCAATCTTAATATTATTCTCAAAAACTCCATTTCGATTGATTTCATAAAAGTTATTTTCAATTATTCCAGAAACCCCAGAACCTAATACTTCAAGATGATTAGTTACATTAAACGAGCGACATTTTTTTAACTTAACAAAATCTTTTAGGGCAATTGCCACAGGATGATGAGAGTTCTTTTCTAAATTATAGATTACGTCCTCGATTAAAAGCAGTGAATCCTGCCAAATCCGAAAGTTTGTAACCTTAAGCTTTCCATGAGTAATTGTTCCAGTCTTATCCAAATAAATATTTTTAATTTTCGCTAACTTCTCGATAACTTCATCACTTTTAATAATGATCCCCTGCTCAGAAGCCTTTGAGAGGGCCCTCGTAAAAGTTAAGGGTGTAGCTAAGGCCAAAGCGCAAGGACAAGTAACAATGAGAAGTGTAATTGCCTGCTCAAAGGCATACTTGGTATCCCCTATTTGATAAAGGTAAATGAATAGTATGGTAGCTAGGACAAACACAGCAAGCGTAAAATATTTAGAAACTTTGCTTGTGAGGTCAACAATATGCGACCGGTGAGTCCAACCATTTTCAACATTTTTTAAAATGCTACCGAGTCTGGTCTCCTCTTGAGTTTTTTCGGCCTTAATTAGTAGGTCATGATCTATATTCTGTGTCCCAGAATATACTCTTTCCCCAACGTGAACTTTGACAGGCAAGGATTCACCAGTCAAAAGTGAGTTGTTAAGATTAGAGCTCCCTTCTAGAACAATACCATCAGCGGGTATAAATTCACCGGGACGAATTTTTAAAAGATCATTGACCTTTATAAATTTTGGATGAATTTCTTTAAACTCTGAAGGATTGGCGTGATCGGCCCTAAGAACACTCTCACTTTGATAAAAAAAGTGTAAATCTTGTGCAGAAAGCCCCTTCTCTTGAATTTTCTGGAGAAAGTAGCGCGACAATAAGAGTAGAAAAACAAGGGTCGTTAAAGAATCAAAATAATTTTCAGGAATGCCCACCACTAAATTATATAACCCCATAACGCCACCAAGAATCAAAGCGATTGAAATAGGGATATCAATTGAAAGTGTACTATTTTTTAAAGCGCTCCACGCGTTCTTATAAAAAGGGTAAGCACTAAAAGTTAAAACTGGAATAGCAAATGCAACCGTAAGTGAATTAAAAAGCTGGGCAAAATTATCTGAAGCACCACCATAAAGGGATACCGCATAGATCATTATGTTTCCCGCAGCAGCACCGGCAACACCAATTCTTATAAGCGCTAATCGTTCTTCTTTAATTCTTAAACTCGAAGCATCTTGATTTTTCCTCAAAGGGTGGGGGCGATAACCAAGATTATTAAACTCTTTTGCTACTTGTGAGAAGCTTCCCCCATTATTTAACACGACTGTCGCAACCGATCGTTCTAGATCTAATTTTGATGAAACCACTGAATCCAAAAATTCTGGTAGTTTTTCAATTAACCAGAGGCAGGCCAAACAATGAATTCCCTCAAGGTAGAACTCCATTGTCTTTCCACCATAAGCATTAAAGTAGCTATATTCTGACAAAAATTCAGCATCATCTAAAAATTGAAATTGGGTTGATTTGATTTCAACTGGGGAGCGACGTTTATAAAGTCCCGACTGCTTTTTTATATCGTAATAAGACTCAAGACCTTTCTGATGAATGATGTTGTAGACTGTTAGACAACCATAACAACAAAACGCATGAATTTTTTCAACGTCATCTTCGTTGAACAAGGCCGTTAGAGCATTTTCGTCACAGTGAACACAGGTGGTCATATAAAACCAAATTAAAGGTAGTCCCTACTAATTTCAATGTAGTTAGCGTACCAATCTTTTGGAAGTTAAATACTGATATGGATCATGTTTTGATAAAAATCTAAAATGAACTACCGAAGCGACTGTTTTCCCACCTATATACTCCATCGATGACTGCTTTCAACAGTTGGCCCGTTGTTAAGCTTTAATCTCAGGAGGATATCATGAGATGTTGACTTGGTTTTGAACGACAAATCCAAAGAGTCAATATCGATTTCAACCGGCTTGCTGAATGCTCCATTATCAACAGAATATGAAACATCTTTAATTTGACTAGCATGCAAACTATTTCCCGCTATTTCTATCACTACCGTCCGGTACATTGAATACCAAGGCCTGTAAAAGGTCGTACGAATCTTAATTTTGCTCACATCAAAAGGAGGGATTTCAGGCTCAATACTTGGAACACCTGGAAATGCGGTTTTGACTCCTTGAAGATCCCACATAATGCAGTACGAAGTCCCTCTACGAATACAGTAATTAAACGGCATATATTGATAGCCCTTGTCTCCACAATCGGGCCCCCATGAGTTTTTTATAATAAAATAGCCTCCACCGGCTACACGCTTATCAATGCCGTAGCCGGAAATGGAGACTGCATGACCTCCCCCTGTGTCTGGGGAGTCCGGATCAAGAACGTCGACACAACTTTGCATCGAAGTTGTTACACTAACACCTAAATATACGGGCCTACCTTCATCAAGCGCTTTAACAGCATTCAAAACATTATCATCAATGGAAGTTATATATTTTAAAGCGGTATGGGCCTTTGCTTCCCAACCTGGATAGGGAGAATTCCTTTCTTTGGGCCACATTGCGTATTCAGTAATTGCCATTCTTTTGGCAGCATCTACGGCACTCAAACTGCTATAAGTTCGATACTGAGACCAGAGATGACTCTCCGAAATTTTTGACACCTGTGGAGCACCTAACAAGTTTTCGATACTGGCGGTGAGCCCATAGGCCGAACATCTAGCGCCAAGTTGAGAAGTAATAGGAGTATCTCGGTAGCGTAGGTCTTTACCCTTCAGGCCATCAAATGACGGTTCTCCCTGTGAAGGAATATTTCGCAATCTTTGCTGCATATGTTTTGGAATCACTTCACTTAAACTAGGAATAATAAACAGACTCATAAAGGCAGGGATAGATATATCTCTTCTTGGAGATCTATCGTGTCGAACAAATTCTTTAACAATTTCATCGTGGGTATTATAAGCAAAAGCCGAAAAAGAAAAAAACAAACAAGCGATTAAAAGTTGCAATATGTTTTTCATCATTTACCTTTTTAAAAAAGATTTTCGAGAAAAAACTACGACTTTACCAAAGGGGTTGGTATTTAAGTTATCCTTTAAATTTTTAAGATTTCCGCTGATGCAATACACATCTTAAATAAATCCCTCCAAGATGAAAGACAATACAAATCATATAAAATTCAAGTGCTTGGATGGTCATCAAATCTTAAGATATCCTTAAAACATGAATAAACATGACCCAGGTTAGGTTTTTCCGACATGCTTGTGTTATATTACTAATGAAAAAGAATATAGCAGGGGCCGATTTTTGAAACCAAAAAACAATATTGATTGCGAGCATTGTGACGTACGCGGCAAAGGAATTTTTTGTGAAATTGAGTCACTTGCGTTAACACAAGTCTCTGATCGCAAAGTCACAAATGCTTACAAGAAAGGCCATACTATCTTTTTCCAAGGTAATCCTCCATTTGGTCTTTATTGTGTGAATAGTGGAAAAATCAAAGTTTCCAAAATCGGAAATGATGGTAAGGAATCTATTATTCGTATCGCTACTGGCGGCGATGTTTTAGGCCACAGAAGTCTTTTTAGTGACGAAAGCTATACAGCGACTGCAACTGTAATTGAAGATGCAACAATTTGCTTTATTGATAAGAAATTTATCTATAAATGCATTCAGGACGAACCATCAGTTGCTTTAAATTTAATTCAAAAACTAAGCCGAGAAATGGGTAGTGCTGAGGCCAAAGCAGCTTCAATGTCTCAAAAAAATGTCCGTGAAAGACTGGCCGAACTATTTCTAATGCTTCTTAAGACTTATGGAGTACAAGAAAAAAATCGAACAAAACTAGATATCAAACTAACCCGTGAAGAGATCGCTTCAATGGTTGGTACTGCAAATGAAACTGTCATACGTTTTATTTCAGAATTTAAGGACGAGGGATTGATTGAGCAAGATGGTAAAACAATTTACATTCTTGACGAGAAAAAACTCTTAGAATACGCAAACTTGAACTATTAGCCTTTATGACTTAAGTCATGTTTATTTAAGTACTGATCTACTAGAATCAGCTTATGAAGTCAGACATCATCAGGTTAACACCAAAACAGATTAAGTTTTTGAAGAGAGATTTTGAATTATTAAAGTTCACATCTGACTTCGAATTGGTCTATGAACTACAAATCCCAAACACCGGAATTGTCCTCATCAGTGGCGAACTCTCACTATTTCAAAAGAACAAAATCCATACAACTATTCAGCCAGGCCATTTACTTGGTGTAAAGTCCATTATTAATAGTGAGCCGGTTGAACACGGTTGCAGAGTTTCAGGGGAATCAGAACTTATTTTACTTCACAAGGGCGATATCATGAAAGCCCTGTCTGATAAGGATTCGGAATTGTATGCCATTATTAAGGAAAAAATTCTTAGTTAATTTTTTTCATAAATTCTAGGTATACTCTTTGGTATGTCATTATTTTATGAAGTTATGCTTGTTGGTCTGATCCTTAGTGCTGACTCTTTTTCTGCTGCCGTTGCAATGGGACTTCGTCCTTTTTCCAGAAAAGATGCGCTTAAGTTTGCCGCTTCCTCGGGGGCAGCAGAAGCCCTTGTGGCATTAATTGGTGCCATGGCCGGGTCGCACGTGATAGCCCAATTTGAAGCAATTGATCATTGGATTGCCTTTACTTTACTGGGACTGGTTGCCCTACACATGGCCTATGAAGGTATTCATGACTTGCTTTCAAAAACAGTCAAAGAAGAGAAACTTGATTTTCATAGCTTTGCCAAAGTTCTATTGGTGTCATTTGCCACAAGTTTAGATGCTTTTGGTTACGGCATAGGCCTGGGTATATCAGGTAAGCCGATTCTTCCCTACATTATTTCAATTGGTATTTGGGCATTTGCAACCACAATAATTGGATTACATCTGGCGAGAAAACTTTCTAAAAAGTTTAGCCCGATTATAAATTTACTAGGATCAATTGTGCTTGGAGTTATGGCCTTTCAAATGTTGAAGATCTAAATTCTTTTCTGAGAATATTGTCTTTTTACATCTAATTCATAATTTATTTTCCTGAGATTACTACGCTCAACTTCCAGTAATCTTTGCAATATAATTTGGTTACTGTTTTGACTTGCTTGTTCGTCCAAATTTGCTTCTAGCGGACTTCTCATGTCTTCTTCTAATCTCTTTATTCTGTCTAATAACCTAAATTTTTGGATCTCTAAATCATTAATGCTCGTACCTTCATTCATAGTATCCTCCTTAATACAATTGAACCCCCAAAGCACTGTGATCTCCATGATCTTAATGTGCCCATAAGCTGATAGAGATCAGGTTTTCACTAGGGATTGGTGAGGGAAAAAGAGAGTAATTCGCTTTAATTAATAGGATACAAAGACCGCTGGGCGATTATTTTCATGGGCCAATAGGCAAACTGAGAATATCTTCAAGGAAGAAAGCTGCCAATTCTTGACGTCCGGAGAGACCTGATTTTTTATAAATGGTTGTCGCTTGTTGCCTGACTGTTTTTTCATGAGTCGTTCTAATAGCAGCAATCTCTTTCATGGAAAGACCCTTAATCAGAAGCAATGCCACATCTTTTTCACTATGAGACAATTGCCATGTCGAGAACTCTGAATCTATTAACTGCCTGATTTCAAGTGCACTCGTATGAGTTTTTTGTTTCCAATCTTGATAAGACTTTTTCGTATCAAGTAATTCTGAATTTAGTTGGGTAATATGGATCTTGTTTTTTAAAATCACGAAAACTTGCCACGTAATGGCACCAGCAGCGAGAATAAACAAAGCAATCTCATGCCATATATGCATAAGTGGTGTTCCTGCTTGCATATCAAAATAAATATCAATTACAAAAAATATAGCAAACAGACTCAGAACAATCAGATTTCTCATTCGGTCATTCTAACCATCCAAAATCATAAGACAAGACATTTGTCCCAAAGGCAAAGGCCCAATATTCAAAAATTAAAAAACATACGAAACTTCAGTTACCCACATGGGTAAACACTTTAAGAGGAACATGTATGAAAAAGTTTTTAGTTGGTATTTTTGCTTTATCCATCATCACCAGTGCCATGGCAAAGACAGAATGCACGAGCGAGTCTAAGGATAAATGGAAAAACCAGGATTCATTCAAAAAGGAACTAGAGGCGACCTATAAAATTAAAAATTTCAAGGTAACTAAAGGTAATTGCTATGAAATCTATGGTTGGAATAAAACTAACCAAAAAGTTGAGATTTACTTTAATCCGGTTACAGGTGCCGTCGTAAAAGAGAACATTGAATAATGAGAAACAATCATGTCGTGTGGGATCTTCCCACGCGACTTCTCCATTGGATAATTGCTCTCCCCGTCCTCTTGAATTTTATTCTTGATGGCGAGGATACCCCACACAAAATTCTGGGCTACATATCCTTAGTGGGACTCATCTTGCGAACAATTTGGGGATTCAAAACAACTGGTCATGCAAGGTTTAGCAACTTTCCCTTCAAGTTGAGTGAAGTTAAAAGTTATGCTGCCTCGCTAATCCGTAGTGACGCAAAGCTTTATGCGGGACACAACCCGCTTGCCTCATGGGCATATATTTTTATTTGGGTCTTAGTTGCTATGCTAGGCATCAGTGGATTTATGATGGGTCTAGACGCATTCTGGGGCGAAGATTGGTTGGAAGAGACCCATGCACGACTTGCAACCGCCATGCAAATTCTGGTACTAATTCACGTTGCAGGAATTGGCTTTGACTCATTCAAATTTAAAAGAAAAACATGGCTTGGAATGGTCAC
Organism: Bacteriovoracaceae bacterium; assembly: GCA_044377495.1. Taxonomy (GTDB): domain Bacteria; phylum Bdellovibrionota; class Bacteriovoracia; order Bacteriovoracales; family Bacteriovoracaceae; genus Peredibacter. The sequence goes on from JBILYY010000009.1 coordinate 11,100, forward strand.
TGGCAAAAAATCATAAACCTGACAAATATCACTAAAGTCTAAAATCTAGCTCAAGTCTCATCTGTTTGTGCAGAGATAACGTTGTCTCATCAAATGATCCAAGGAGGATTTATGAAAGTGCTTACTGTACTTATGACTGCTGGTTTATCTCTTAATGCTTTTGCAATATTACCAGATGTTGTTGAAGCTCCTATTGACCATGTTTTCGTTCCAAACGGATTTGATAACAATGATCATGTCGAAATTGTTGTAACAGGAAAGTTCCCTAATCCTTGCTACACCAGAAATAAATACGACGTTAAAATTAAAAATGACGTTATTAAAATTGATGTGACTTCTCTATCTATGGATGATCCTGCCTATACAAAATGTGAACCATTAAAGATTCCTTTTACTGAGGTTGTAGATCTTGGAAGTTTACAGGGCGGCGATTATAAAATCATCGTGAATGAAGGCGGTAAATACGAACAAAAAGATGGCATCGTCATTGCGACATCTAGCTCAGATAGTATTGATGATAATATCTATGCTATGGTTGATTATATTGAGACAGGATTTACTGGTGGTGCATCAGGTGATGCTATGTTAGTTGCACAATCTCCAAGCCCATGTCTCGTTTTGGACCGAGTGGAATATCTGTCTAACGACAAAGATGCTTTATCAGTATTACCAATCATGAAGAAAATTTCTTCAAATTGTCCTGAAAAAAGAGATCGAATTGAGATCCCTATAAAGTTTGATCCGACTAAATTCAAATTCGAACAAATATTATTATTTGTGAGAACAATTGAAGGCAGATCAGTTAACACGTTTATTTCGAAATAATTTTCTCGCCCGGTCGAAAGACCGGGCATTAAAATGGTAATGATATGAATGTCAAAAAATTAATTAATCTTATCTTTACTCCAATAGAAAAAGCACTCAAATGTGTGGGTTCAATTATTAACCAATCCCCCAGTAAAGACGAAATCAAAAACTTAAAGACCTCACCCTTGTTTAAAAGTACATACCCTCATAAATCAAAATCGATTTTTGAAAAATCGAGTGAACATGATCACAAGCGGGATCATAAAGCCAAAGGCTCAGTGAACACTGATAGTCAGATTTTTAACAAGCCTAGAAAATAGTTTTAATAATAATTTCTGGATAAAACGCTTTGATGCTGGATTGACTGCCCAAAGTAAGGCCTTTATTGGATAGAGTCGCACAAGCAGCAGCTAGTCCCAAACGCAGCATCTTTTCACAATTTTTTTCACTCAACGCTCGATTCCCCTTTTCAAAAGAATAGGCCATCGCACCCACCATCGAATCTCCTGCCCCTACTGTTGACTGAACTTTGATTTTAGGAATTATTCCATGCCAGGCGTGATCTTTTGTGACTAACAGTGCTCCACCTTCGACTGAGGATATGCATTGAAGAGGTATGGAAAGCGAGAGCTTACGGGCCTCTTTCAGGACGTCTTTAATTTTAGTGACTTTTTTCCCAGTCATTTCCTGAAACTCAACCAAATTAGGTTTTATAAAGAATGGCTTTGCGGCCAGGATATCTTTGAGAATTTTTCCTGGCATATCGACAAAAACAGGAATTCCTTTCTGATTAAATTCCTTCACAATCTTTTTGATAAAGGCAGGAGAGGTTCCTGATGGCAAACTTCCGCCAATAAGAACCAGTGACGGTATACTGTATTCCAGGAAGTGCAAAAGTCCTGCCATTTCCTTCTTTTGAATTTTGGGTCCGGGAAAACTTAGTCTGGTTTGTTCATGACTTTTCTCCAAAGAAATAGTCACATTAGTTCTGGTTTTAGCATTGATAGTTATAAAATGGTGAGGAATACCTTCCTTCTCAATAAGCTCAGAAAATTCCTTGCCCGTATTTCCACCAAGAAAGCCAGTAACCAACACTTCAGCACCAAGTCGCTTTGCAATTCTGGCAGCATTGATCCCATTACCTCCAGGAAAACGCATTTCATGAGAAACGTAGCTCTTCTCATTAGGAACAAGCTTAGAAACTGTTCCACTCACATCGAGGGCAGGATTTGGTGTAAAGGTTATGATCATTTATGTTTTTTAACATGCACGGGACAAGAGGAATAGCCCATTACTGTGTAAGCAGGACACCAGCCCTTAAGACCAGTAAGCAAGGGAACAAATCCAATGTAGCCCCAACTGTTCTCTACCCCGACTACGGCAAACGCAATTAGCCCTACCCCTAATATTATTCTAAAAGCTCTTTCGATTGGGTGAATATTCAGTTTCATAAGTTCTCCTAAAGGAAGTTAATAACAATATTCAAACATACTTGATGGCACAGAAACATGAGTTTTATGCTGTATTGGGTTGATCTAGATCATACTTGAAAGTAGCATTGATATGGGGAATAATTTATAATATGGAAAACAAAACACCAAAATCTCAACACGTTCTGATCAGTTACAAGATTTTTATTTCAGAGATGGCAATCTTGATTAAAAGTCCGGTATTTATTCTTCTTACCATTTTGGGAAATTCGCTAATCGGTATTTTTAGTACTGTTTTCTATTTTCTTGAAGCTGCAAGCAATCCCAAAATTCATAGTTTCATTGATGCTCTATGGTGGGGATTTGCCACGGCCACCACGACTGGTTACGGAGACATAACCCCCGTAACCATTCTAGGAAAAGTTTTAAGTATCATGCTGATGTTAACAGGACTGGCATTCTTTGGCATGTTCACAGCACTGTTCGCTGAAACGATTCTAACAAGCTCTAAGTTCAACAGAAAGTAGTGCTATTCAAAAAACCAGCATTTTGGTCGTGGAGCTTCACTCCACCCAGCAAGTAGCGTATCAAGCCGACATTGGGTAGTTGGATAACCATAATTGGTTCTCGTTGCCACGGTTTGATCACAAGTTTCTAATTTAGGAGGGGCCTGCCTCGTTACCTCGGCATAAATAGCAGTCAAAGCAAGTGCCGCATCAATAAATTGTCCCTCATCAACTCCTAGGTCTTTAACACAACTAGAAGCTGAATAATAATCTGACTGTCCTTCGGTCGAAGACCAACCAGTACGAGATTTTAAGGGGGGGCCGCCAAGGAAATGACCTAACTCATGACACAAAAGAAGATAAAACGTAGCAGGGTTCATTTTCGGATGTGAAATCATCCCACCCCATACAACGATGGCGACAAGTCCATTCTCTTTAACAACTTCTGCATTTACGCGTGGGTTTAAAGGATCAAGGCGAACCGCAATGTCATGGTCTGTTGGAAGTTTTTTAAGAACGATTGTTTCAAAACGGCCTACCGAATCCTCAATCATTCGAATTTCGGCCGACGTTACATCAAGCTTATTCATCTCAACTGATTCAGGCAGACAAGCTGCCTGAATCCCTATGGAACTTAGGAGAAAAATGAGTACTGAAACAATCATTTTAATCCATCCAAGTTAAGAATGCTGTTAAAAGATTTACCATCCATTGTACGAACATGGATTAGTGGTTCTCGTGTTTTAAGTGAAGCCACATCAAGTTTAACATTGTAAGCTACTGGCATACCTTTCATCGGGCAAAAGCTGTTAAGCTGCTTCATAACTGGTAGTACTGACAACGTGTCTTTACCATTACTAACAACTACTACACGGTCAAGATCAACGCAGTTGCTGTAACGCCAGCCGTGAAGAACGTATTCAGTTGGACCTTTTTGCTCTAAACGATCAATTGCCGCGTAAAGATGATCATCAATTGAATTTGACGATGCTTCACCGACAGTTAGAGTATCAGTTAGTTTATCATTTACATTAAGATCGTATGTTCCGCCTTGGAGGTTTCCTACTGAAACAACTTCTTTAAACGGAACTAGCATCATAGGGCATGCAGCTTTGGTGTCACGTCGAATAGCACTAACTTCAATGGAGATCTGATCACCTTTGACTTCTACATTAACTGTATTACGAGAATAGCAAGGGTTAGGGAAAGTACCTGTAACCACAACTTCTACTGAATCGTTGCTATCAAAACCAGTTGGAACATAAAGGTGCTTTACTGGTGCAAGGCTTACCTCAGCATATGCTTGTGAAAAAGAAACCATTAATACTACTGCAAGAATCATTTTATTTTTCATTGTTTCCCCCGTTGTTTTCTTGGTTGAACAATAGAATGTAGAAGAAGAAATGAACCTGATTTAGCCCAAAACAAAACCTGATTAATATCATATTATTTAGAAAGAAGTAACGTAAGTTTACCTAAGTACAAGAATATCAGAAATAGAATGGCCCAATTGGAACTGAGCAAAAGAGCTGTCGAAGAAATTCGAGATGCCATGTTTTGATCTGGTAGCAACAACCACGAGGTCGGGTTGCTGATGTTCGACATAATCACAAAATGCCATTTTTTCGTTACCGTCAAAAATACATTTGAAAGTTATGTTTTTATGATCAGGAAAAATTTCTTTTTTAATATCTGCAAGCTTTGCCAAGATGGTTTCTTCAATTTTAGGTCGCTCTTGCACCAAGGGGTAGGTCAAAGCAGAAAGATGCAATCCACGTGCGTATAAAATGACTGGGACCACATGAACGAAATGAATCTCAGAATCGGCATCAATGTTCATATTTTTAAGTTTTATAAGAGGGCCATGAGTTTCGGGTTCAAGGCTTACTGCAATGACGAGCTTATTAATATTCATTTTAATTCTTTTTCAAAAGAATCATATTGGCATGAGTATGTTTATTTACATAATAAGCAAATGAACTTTCAAAGAACCCCAATTTTTCTCTTTTTGGTACTATTACAAGATTGGCCTTAGACTCTTTGACATAATCACTAAACTTCGATTTAGGACTTGAATCAAAAAAACATTTATATATAATCTTTCCTTGAAATTTCTCAGGTAGAACGGCTTTAGCGGTCTTTGCTAGGAAAGCGAGAACAGATTCATCTATTCCCTTTAGATCGGCTTCAATTGGATAGACGATAGGAAAATCAGAAAAAACAGTTGTATAGTTAGTAGTATTAAACACGTGAACAAAATGGATTTCGCTAGTAGCAAGAAATTCCATCTCACGCATTGGCCTTAACATATCAGTCATATCATTAGACAATCCAACAGCAACAATAACTTTTTCTGCAAATTTCATATAAACTCCCTTGCTTTAGCTAAAGTCAGTTTATCTTCGATGTGTTTACTAAGACATGATATTCATCATGTTTTAAATAATGATGACTTCATTCGTTAGTGGCATTGCCTTTTCAAATTCAGTTATATTTGAAAGGGTTGTATTGGCAATGTTAGTTAGAGCTTCGTTAGTTAAAAAACCTTGATGACTTGTCAGAATAACATTGGGAAAGGTCATGAGGCGGATTAGCATATCATCATTAAGCACCTGATTTGAGAGATCCTTAAAAAAATAATGTTCTTCTTCTTCATAAACATCTAGTCCGGCCGCACCAATATGACCTGATTTTAGTGCAGTATTCAGTGCATCAGTATCGATCAAAGCACCTCGGCTGGTGTTTATGACCATCACTCCTTGTTTCATAAGTCCGAGAGATTTTTGGTTGATCATGTGATGAGTGGCCTGATTTAATGGAACGTGCAAACTTACGATCTCAGCTGTTCTGAGAAGTTCTTCCAAATCACAGTATTTAAATCCAATTTCTTGTGCGAATAGAGAATCCGGATTTGGATCATGGGCCAGAACCTGACAACCAAATCCTTTCATTATTTTGATGAAAACTTTTCCAATCTTACCAGTCCCAATAACACCCACAGTTTTGCCATGGAGATCAAAACCAACAAGACCTTCCAAAGAAAAGTTACCCTCTCTCACTCTGTTATAAGATTTATGTAGTTTTCTGTTTAAGGTAAGTATGAGTGCCACTGCATGCTCAGCAACTGAATAAGGAGAATATTCAGGAACTCTTACAACTTTTAGACCTAGCTGTTTCGCCGTAATCAAATCGACATGATTATAACCGGCAGAGCGAAGAGCAATAAGTTTCGTTCCATTTTCAAATAGAGTCTTTAAAACCTTTGCATCTAAATGGTCATTTACAAAAGCACAGACGCAGGGGAATCCTTTTGCCAGGATTGCAGATTTTTCGGTTAACTTCCCTTCGAAATAATTGAGTTCATGTCCAAACTCTTTATTTGAATCACAAAAATGTTCTTTCTCAAATAAATGTGTATCAAAAAAATATATTCTCACTTTCTTCTCCAAACTTTGTTTGATTCTACTAATACTACAGGAATGAGAGCGAGCCCAAGAAGAATTATACTCATACTAAGCGGTAAAGCTTTAATCTTAAAAACCGACAATATGAAATCAAACCGCTGAATGCCAAGCTGAAAGGTCATTGGGATCAACACGGCAATTAAATGATACCAATTAAGCTTTAATTCAAAAAAAGTTTTGGTTTCACTTCTACATGTAAATGATCTGAATAAGACGATATAAACGAGAAAAGAGAAAGCAAGACTTCTGGCCGTTAAAAGATCAAATTTAGTTAGGCCATAATAATACACTCCCAGTGATAATGTTGCTATTACCACGGAAACAAGAATCATTTCTTGATAAAAAGCCTTATCAAAAAAAGTACGAGGAGAAGGTTTGGTACTCTCTCGGAGATAATCTGCCGGCACTCTCTCGGCTGCCAGTGCCAATGAAGGAAGACCATCCGTCACTAAATTTACCCACAAAATATTAAGCGATAATAAAGGAATCGGCCAACCAATGACAGTAGCCCCAAGAATGAAAAGTAACTCAGCTAAATTGGTTGATAATAAATATTGCAAGGTCCGTTTGATATTACCATTAACGGCCCTTCCTTCTTCTATGGCATCAACAATCGTTGCAAAATTATCGTCCGTTAAAACCATGGATGAGGCCTGTCTTGCAACCTCAGTTCCTTCCTTACCCATGGCAATGCCTATAGATGCCGTCTTAAGCGCAGGAGCATCATTGACTCCATCTCCAGTCATGGCCACAATGTGTCCTTGTGACTTAAGAGCGTTAACCAGCTTTAACTTATTTTCTGGCGATACCCGTGCATAGATCGATACGTACTTGGTAAGCTCAACTAATTGGGAATCAGTAAGACCGTCCATTTCAGTTCCCGTAAGTACTTTTTCGTCAGGATGTTTAATAATTTCAAGTTCAAGTGCAATTGCCAAAGCAGTTTGGGGATGATCACCAGTAATCATCATAATTCTTATGCCGGCCGCCTGACATTTCCGAACGGCATGTATCGTTTCAGTTCGAGGCGGGTCGGCCAAAGCAACCAAACCTAAAAACTGAAGGTCCATTTCGACAAGGTCGTGACCAATTTTTTGAAAATCTATGAGGGGGGATTCTTTAGAGGCAAAAGCAAGTACCCGCATCCCTTTCTTGGAAAAATCCATAGTCCTTTGGTTAATCTCTTCAATCTCAGAAGACTTCAGATTGCATTTTGAAACAATTGACTCAGGGGCACCTTTAACGTGAATAAAAACTTTGTCACCAGATTTGACCGCGACACTCATGCTCTTTCGCTTACTATCAAAACTCCATTCGAATAGGCGCGGATTTGTCATTTGAAGCGTATTGATGTCTACGCCGTCATTTCTAGCATGCTCCAGTAAAGCAATTTCAGTGGTATCCCCAGACCCATCGCCATCCAGTGAAGCATTATTACAGTAGACCATTGTATGACCCAATTTCTCAGAGAATTCCTCAATCGGAGAAAATGATTCACGCACTTTCATTTTTCCGGTAGTAAGAGTTCCAGTCTTATCAGTGCATATGATATCAGTTGCACCAAGAGTTTCCACTGAGTCCAATTTTCGAATAAGGGCCTTCTTTTTTGACATTCTGTGAACGGCCATAACCAATGCTATTGTAACAACAGTTGGCAAACCTTCAGGTATTGCGGCAACGGCAAGCGAGAGCGCTGACATCAGAACTGAAATCATGTCTCGCTTTTGCAGCAAACCGATAGTGATAACTAAAACAATGATAATGACTCCAACAAAGAGGAGCTTTCTGCTGACGAGCTCTAGACGAATTTGCAACGGAGTACTTTCGGCTTCTGCCGTTTCCATCATCTCAGCAATTTTGCCAATTTCAGTATATTTTCCCGTGGACACGACAACCGCCCTACCCGTTCCCCTACTAATAGCAGTACTGGCATAAAGCATGTTACTTCTATCTGCTAATGCGGTCATATCCAATATTGCTTCTGATTGTTTTTCAACGGGGAGTGACTCACCTGTAAGAATGGATTCATCAGATGAAAGTTGACGTGCAAAAATGATCCTTGCATCAGCAACAACGTAGTCACCAGATTCAAAAACTAAAATATCGCCAGGATAAATGGTAACAGAATCCACGACCAGAATTTTTCCGTCTCTTAAGACTTTACCCTTAGGGGACGTAATTGAAGCGAGGGCTTCAATGGAAGCTTCTGCTTTAGACTCTTGAATAAAACCAATGAGAGCGTTGAGAAAGACAATGCTCAAGATGGCCCAACCATCTACATATTCTTCTAAAATGAAGGCAATACAAAAAGCAACAATCAGGACATAGACTACGGGATTCTTAAATTGCTTAATAAATAGTGCCAAGCGAGATTTTTTTTTCTTAACTACAATTGAATTGGGTCCATACTTTTGCAACCGCTGATATATATCGTTTTCGACAAGACCGCGTTCAGGATTTACCGAGAAATACGAAAGTACTTCAGAACTATGAATTGACCATGGTGATTGCATAAAAAGTTACATCCTGCGGGTTTTTATGGCGGCAATATGAGTAAATTACCTTCGAAGATTTCAAGCAATCGTTTAGTGGTCGATCCAATATAAATACGTTTTAAATTACCTTCGCTGAATTTTTTTAATACCACTACATCAATTTTATCTTGTTTCAAAATTTTCTCTATTGGGTAGGCCAATTTCAACTCCCGAGTGGGCTCAGCTCTAACCGAGGTTTTATCAGTCGAATTAGCATAGAGTTCTACTTCTTCTTGTAATCTCTCTTTAACCTTGGTCCCCTCAGCGGAATTCCCAAAAGGTTCCGGAAAATCCATCCAAAGTGAAATAAATTCTGCTTCCTCACATTTAAAGTTCCGTAAAAAATCAAGCGTCCCGATGACAACTCGGTCCATCTGACGACTTTCATCAACGAGACCTGCAATTTTATTAAGCCGAAGAGGAGTTTTAATGATCAGCAAAGAAATTGGTGTGTTTGAAATAACTTTTGAAGCGTTACTCCCAAGCAGCTGCTTAATTAAGGGCTTTTGACCATGCCCCATAACAATCAGGTCATGCTTTCCTTTATTTGCTATATCCAATATGACTTCATCCACTTTCCCTTCTCTATAAATGATATTGGGGTGAATTCCACATCTTTTAATCTGTTCTGCTATTTTTGTATTAATTGACTCTTTAAGACCTCCAAGAAAGACCTCACGATAAGTCACTTTTAAAGGTGCATTTAAAACATCTTCTAAGTGTAGCCCTAGCTCAGAAACATACAAAAGGTCGATACTCCCATCGTTGCGGTTGCAAAGTTCTTGCGCAGCTTTTAGCACTTGGTCAGAATGCACTGAGAGGTCGGTACAAACTAAAATACGTTTCATTGTGTAAAGCTTCATTTGTTTTCACCTTCTTGGAGGGATCATACTCTTAATGAAACCTATAAATAATGATAAATATCAGCTTTTCCGTTGATGTTGCTTAAGACATGTACCTGAATTTAGTCATAAGATGAATTAATGAAAAGTTATATTTTAACAACTGTGTTAATGAGTCTAACGCTGATGTGTTCCGCTTTGGGCGAGACTATTGCAACTCCACAAATCGAAGTGCTTGCAAAAATACAAACGACAGGACATTCCGTTAAGCTCATTCGCTTAAGCGAGGGTGATACCATTCCAAGTTTACTTTATGATCAAAAATTGGAAGAAATTATTTCGCGCATGGAACCTGAAGGTGAAGCGCTGGTCAAAGGGCATATTACATACCATGCAACAACCCTTGAGGGTCAAGCCAAACTAGAACCTATTTTTATCATCGAATCAATTAATCCCATCTCACTAAAGCTAATAGGCAAAATTAAAGCTCCTGATGATAATGAATTGGCCTCAGCTCTTTTTCGATCACCAAACAAAAGCTACGCCCCTTTTGCTATACCTGTATCGACTGAGGTGGCTTCTGCCATAACAATGACTAGCGCTGTTTTGCTAATGCAATCACTTGCAGCAAATCCGAACCAACAAGAGACACAACAACAGATGAATACGGGATTATTTCTGTTTGCTGGTGTTCTTGCAACGAGTGTATTTATTTATGACCAAATAAAGAGCAAACACAAATGATGAACCCATATGAAGTACTCGGAGTTGCTAAGACAGCTTCACTTGAGGAAATTAAGAAGGCTTACAGGGTTCTGGCAAAAAAATATCATCCTGATTTAAATCCAGGAAATAAAAAAGCAGAGGAAAAGTTCAAACAAATCTCACATGCCAACGATCTTATTGGAAGCGCGGCGGAGCGCTTAAAATTTGATAACGGAGAAATAAACGAGCAACAAAACCGAGAATGGCAGGAGAAACAAAATTATACGCGCAGCTCCCAAGGTCCTCGGGCCGATCGTTATTCACAATCTTTTGCGAACCAATTTGGTGGTGAAGATTTTTTTGAAGACCTATTTAAAACGAAAAGAGGTCAGCAAGCGCCAAAACCAAAAGCTGATACTCTTTACCAAATGCCTATCAGTTTCAAAGAATCAATCCTCGGCTCAGAAAAAATTATCACTTTATCTAATGGAAAAAACCTTGAAATTAAAATACCTCCGGGAATAGTCTCAGGGACCAAACTTCGCTTCAAAAATCAAGGAACTCAAGGTCCAAATGATGCGGAACCTGGGGACGCCTATATTGAAATAAAGGTGGAGACACTTGAAGGATGGACACGGGTTGGAAACGATCTAGAAACTGAGCTTGCAATCAGTTTTATCGAAGGAATAATTGGTGCTGAAATATCAGTCCCCACCATGTATGGGCCAGTGATGCTTAAGATTCCTCCGGGTGTAAACACAGGAAGTAAGCTACGCATAAAAGGAAAAGGAGTTAAGAAAGATCAAGAGGCAGGGAATCAAATCGTGAAACTCAAAATTATGTTACCTAAAGTTATAACCCCAGAATTGAGTGCTGAAATAGCAAGTTGGAAGGGCGCCTTCGACTATAATTCGAGATTGCCTTTGGCAGAAGCAAGAGGTGAATCATGAGAACAACAATTACAATTGAAATAGCTGAAGCTGCGTCAAAATTTGGCCTTCACCCAGAAGAAATTCTACTTTTTATTTCAGACGAATGGGTTAGGCCGCATGATCCAACATCGCTTATGTTAGATGAAGATGATCTTGTTCGTATAAAATTAATTTCAGAACTCAGATTGAAATTTGGAGTAAACGATGAAGGCATACCGATAATTTTACATTTAATTGATCAGCTTAATCACCTACACCTCGAACTCATCGGTGACGCATGATTCAACACTGCAATGCTCTTGATATTGAAATCCTCAAAGCTTATGATTGTTAAAATAAAAAAAATAAAGGCGCCCATGCTTAAAAAATCAGCTCTCCTTCTTATAGTACTTATTTCAACTTCGGCTTTTGCTGGACCAGTACTGCAAATGGATAAAGCTTTTATCGCCTTATCGGATCTAATTCCCTTCATTACTGATCGTGATCAGTTCATGGAAAAGAAAAATGAGAAACTAATATCTACTAAGATTTCTGAGCTTCAATCGGCCATAATAACCGCAAAGCATGATTCACTGATTAAAGAAGATCTATTCGCACCATCATATTCTCTGATCAATGAAAACATATCTGGAAGCAAAGAAGCCTTTAAGAACGGCAACAAAGACTATGCTCGCTGGCGACTAAAAGAAATAACTTCTTTATGTCTTGATTGCCACACAAGACTTCCTTCTTCTTATGCCTCCAGCTTTCAGAATGGTGAGCTTACAATCGACAAGTCAAAATTTGAAAATATCTATAATTTGGGTGTGGCACAACTTATCGTGCGTCGTTATACCGATGCGAAGGACAGTTTCAACCGCTCAATTCAAGATAGAATTATCAAGAAAGAGTTTGGAGATATTATCCTTCCATTCAAGCAAATTTTATTGATTGACGGTAAGGTCCTAAAAAATCCAGAGAATTTGACAACGTTCTTAACTGAATATAGTACGAATAAGGCCCTCCCGGAAGATGTTCAAAGATCAATTGCTGGTTGGTTAAAGAGACTAAACCACTGGACGGGAAATAAAGTACTGAAGGAAGGTCTTAAGACGGATAAGGAAGTCACTCGCTTTATTGCCAAAGAGCTTGCGCCCCTAAAAGGAAAAGCATTCTATAGTGGTGAATATGATGTGGATCTTTTAATAGCCTCTGGTCTACTTTCTAATTATTCATTTGAAAATCCAACTTCTGCTAGTGCCCCTGAAATAAATTTCTGGTTGGGTTGGTCTGAAAAATATTTAAAAAGAGAAAACTTTTTTGGTTCAGGCGACCTCTTTTTAAAACAATGTATTAAACGTTACCCAACTAATCCCATTGCTAAGAAATGTCTTGAAGAATATAAAGAGAGTGTCGAGTTTGAATTCTCTGGGTCATCTGGAACAAGTATTCCAAAAGATGTTCAAAAAGAATTAGATGATTTTGCTAAAATGATTAAAACTAAGTGAGCAAGAAGAACTTCCAGATTTATAAGTCCCACGGAGGTCTAGAAAAATTCTCTAATGAGAAACTCTACTCCTCCCTAAGACGCTCTGGTCTACAGCCAAAGCAGTGCCAATTAATTACGGATAAAGTATCCCGTGAAATTGGTGAGGGTTCAAAAACTAGAGATATTTACCGCAAAACTCTTCGTCTAGTAAATCAAAGCTCTCCCGTTGCAGCTGTCCACTACTCTTTAAAAAAAGCAATTTTTGACTTAGGTCCATCTGGGCATCATTTTGAAACATTCGTATCAAGGTATTTTGAAGAAATTGGCTATACGACCAAGACCTGCCAAACCCTAAATGGCCTTCTGGTAAAACATGAAATTGATATAGTTGGCATAAAAAATGGGAAGCGAGTTTTTATCGAATGCAAATTTCATAATAGAATCGGAATTAAAAACGATATCAAAATTGCTCTATATGTAAAAGCAAGATGGGATGACCTTAAGCAAGGCGCTGAGGGAAAAAAGCTGGATGCATTTTATCTCGCAAGTAACACCGCTTTTACACTTGATGCTATTACTTACGCTAACGGTACGGGTCTCAAGCTCCTTGGTGTAAATGCTCCGGTTGAAAAGCCATTTCTTGAAGAGATTAAGGCCCTTCATCTTTACCCCATTACAAGTCTAAAGGGTCTTAATAAGCATTTTAAAAATGAACTCCTTTCACGAAATATTTTGTTAGCAAAAGAACTTCCAAATCAAATCAATCTTCTACTTAAAATGGGCATGGAACAAAGAGTAATTGATCAACTGCTTCAGGAGATTACTCTCTTAAGGGAATCCAGAATATGAAAATAAATTTCTGGGGAGCTACAGATGATGTAACTGGATCAATGACCTTTTTAAATTTACCGGAAGGAAAGATACTCATTGACTGTGGACTTGCCCAAGGCACGCCAGAAACTGAAAAAATTAATAGCATCCCACTGCCATTTGCTGCTGCTGAAATTAAAGCAGTGATTATTACCCATGCTCACCTGGATCACTCGGGATATCTACCACGACTAGTTAAAAATGGATTTAGAGGTACTGTCTTCTGCACTCCAGCCACTGCTAAGCTTATGCGCATAATCCTCTTAGATAGCGCTAAATTAAATGAAGATGAGTTTTATGAGGTAGAAGATGTTCAGCAAACACTTCAATTGGTCAAAACTCATGAGTGGAACGAACATTTTGAAGTCCTAGGTGCAAGTGTCTCTTTTGTACCTGCCGGCCATATCTTGGGTGCATCCTCCGTTGAACTTAAAATTAAAGGCAAAAAAATTGTTTTCTCCGGAGATCTAGGCCGATCTGATGACCCCATTCTCCCCGCTTTCTTGCCTTGTCCGAAGGCCGACATCGTTGTGATGGAATCAACCTATGGCGGAAAGAACAGATCGGGCGACATGGAAAAAGAACTCCATAGCTTTCTTGTCACCGTTGCAAGGGAATCAAGAGTTGGAATTATCGCAAGCTTCGCAGTTGCACGTGCCCAGACACTACTTACGCTGATTCATGAATTCTATGAACGTCACCCAGAAGAAAAAGTCCGGGTCGTCATGGATAGCCCGATGATGAAAGAGGCTAACAAAGTTTACCAACAATATTCTCATCTCACTAACCTTAAGGAAGAAGTCTTTGCAGCTCTAGATGATATTGATTCCATCGATTTTCAAAAAGAATGGACATCTTTGAAAAAAAAATCAGGGCCACTCATTATTTTAAGTTCAAGTGGCATGTTGACTGGCGGTCGGATTGCCCGACACTTATACAACTGGCACGACGACAGTCGCGCTATTCTATTTTTACCTGGATACCAGGGTCAAGGTACTCCTGGCAGATCTATTCAGGAAGGAAACCGCCAACTGCTTGGCCCCCAAGGTGAAGTCTTTGATTGGGCAGGAGATGTATGGAGCTCAGAAGCTTTTTCTTCACACGCTGATCAAAAACAACTTATTGAATGGGTTGCTTTAAACAACAAAGCATCTAAAGTTTTTCTCTTGCATGGCGAACAAAAATCAAAGATCGCATTGAAAGACAAACTTAATGAAAATGGTTTGACACAAGTTGAAATACCAGTGCGCGGTAGCATTTACGAATTTTGAATTGTTGCTAATGACAAATATCATGTGTTCATCGATGTCACTTTGATATTGTAATGCAATGGAAGACGATAAAACTAAACCAACAAGCCTACGTCTATACCATCTCTTATTGGCCTTCCTTATTTTTTTCACAGTAAAAGCTTTTTTTGAGGGAGTCGATTCAAAGAGATTGGCCTATAGCGAATTCAAGAATTATATAAAGCAAGGTGATGTTGAACAAATTACCATCGTGGGGGAAAGAATTCGTGGAAAGTTTAAAGTACCAAAAGATGGAAAAAATTACTTTGAGGCCATTCTAGTTTCCCCGGAAATAAGTAAGGAATTTGAACCGTACGGTCTTAAATATGAAAGTGCCGGTGGTGAAACATTTAATAATATTCTCATTTATTTTCTTCCAACTATCTTAATTATTGGCTTTTGGTTTTATATCTTAAAACGTGGAATGAAAGGAATTAGTGGGTCCGGTTCTTTCATGTCGATAGGAAAAAGCAAAGCAAAAATCTACGTCGAGACGGACACCAAAACAACCTTCCAAGATGTTGCTGGTGCCGATGAAGCCTTGGAAGAACTTAAAGAGGTTATTGATTTTTTAAAAGATGCGGACAAAGTTAAAAGTCTGGGCGGTAAAATGCCTAAAGGTATTTTACTTGTAGGAGCGCCTGGCACAGGAAAAACCTTGATTGCAAAAGCTGTCGCAGGAGAAGCAGGTGTTCCCTTCTTTTCAACCAATGGATCTGAATTTGTCGAAATGTTTGTAGGCGTCGGTGCTTCTCGAGTCAGAGATCTTTTTGAGCAAGCAAAAAAAAGTGCTCCCTGTATTATCTTTATCGACGAACTAGATGCCATGGGAAAAACACGCCACTCAAGTCTCATTGGAGGCAATGATGAGAAAGAACAAACACTAAACCAACTGCTGGTGGAGATGGATGGCTTTGATACACAGGGCGGGATTATTATCCTGGCCGCTACAAATCGACCTGAGATGATAGATCCGGCCCTTCTCAGGGCGGGAAGATTTGATCGTCAGGTCGTAGTAGACAAACCAGATCGAAAAGGAAGAAAGGACATTCTTAGAATCCATGTTAAAAATGTGAAACTAGATGATAAAGTCGATCTAGATGCTATAGCAGGTTTGACCCCTGGTTTTTCCGGAGCTGATTTGGCAAACTTAGTAAATGAAGCAGCTCTTATGGCCACACGCGAATCAGCAAAGAATGTAACATTGGATCATTTTACAAGAGCACTTGAAAGAATTATTGCAGGTCTTGAAAAGAAAAATAGAATTCTTAATGCTAAAGAAAAAGAAACAGTTGCCCACCATGAAATGGGCCATGCTTTAGTCGGACACGCCTTTGCAAAAGATGACAAAATTCATAAGGTCTCAATCATCCCTCATGGGATAGGCTCTATGGGCTATACGATTCAGCGTCCAAGTGAAGATAGATATGTTATGACGAAGCAGGAGTTGGAAAATAAAATGGCAGTGCTTCTGGCCGGCAGGGCTGCCGAGATGCTGATTGTAGGTCAACTTTCTACAGGCGCTGCCGATGATCTAGTTAAGGTAACTAACATCGCAAGAGAAATGGTGATGAGATATGGAATGACTCAAGAACTGGGATTTGTGGCCTATGAAGAAACTGGGCCAGCATTTCTTGATTCAAAAGATCTCTTTTCTAAAAAATCATTTTCCGATGAGACAGCAAAAGAAATTGATGAATGTGTTAAACATCTCGTAATGAACGCCTATCTACGGGCCTATGATTTTCTTAAGTCTCATAGATTTGTGCTTGAAAGATCTGCTCAATCGCTCAAGAACAAAGAAACTCTCAACGAAGATGATTTAAAAGTTTATTTTAATCAATTAGATGAAGGTACTCCGCCCAATGAATTACAGGCACACTAAGCTATAGCATGGCATCCTAAACTCAATCATAATTTCGGTCTCATAACCAATAGGAAGTAGTGACTCATATCACCTGTTAAAATGACTTTTGACATGACTAAAGAATTAAGTACTCTTTAGTCGAAAAGGAGGCATTAGATGGAAACTTCTCGTTGTCACTCAAATTGTATGGCATGCCCGTCATGTCCTGCCAGCGTGTTCAAAGATTTTGATCAAAAATCTTCAATGCAATTATCTGAAAACAAAGTAGTAACGAATTACAAGAAAGGAGAAACTTTATTTCATCAGGGAGCACCTACATTTGGAGTTTATTGCATTGGGGATGGAAAGATAAAATTAAGCAAAATGAATGAGGCCGGTGGAGAAACGATTTTTTCAATTGCCTCGCCAGGTGAGCTTATAGGATATCAGGGCCATTCACAAAGTTCAGAATACCTAATAACTGGAACATTTTTAGAAAATAGCACCGCTTGTTTTATATCTAATGAGTATTTAAATGCTCTTTTATTATCCCAACCTAAAGTAGCAGTAAATTTACTGCAACAAACGACAAAAACAATGGAAACTGTAAAATCATATGGACATGCCTCACTTCACATGAACGTGAAGAATCGAGTGGCAAGTCTATTGGTCACGTTAGGACAAAGTTTTGGTGTCGAAACAGAAGATAAGGTTAAAATTAATCTACGCCTAACCCGAAATGAAATGGCTTCGATGATAGGCACAGCAAGTGAAACCTTGATAAGGGCACTATCAGAACTTAAACAGCAGGGAGTATTGGAACAAGATGGAAACTTCATTTTAATAAAAGATATGGAAAAACTTTTTAAACAAGCAAATTCATCCGTATAATTTCAGGTACGTCCTCTGACTGACGACAAATGATAATAATATAATAAACCGCCTAAGGCGCCTCCCAGATGTGCACCATATCCGATGGGGATCTGACTTCCCTGCGCTTGGAAAAGAAATCCAACAACATCAAGGACCACAAAGAAAAAAATAGCGAAAAATGCCGGTAAAGGAATAAGACCTAAAAGATAAACTCGTTCATGTGGATATTTTAGGGCAAAAAAAACTAAAACTCCAGAGATGGCCCCGGATGCTCCCAATGCTGCTAATTCAGGCTCGTGTAAAATAAAAGCACTTACAAAACAATGCGCAAATGAACCAAGGATGCCGCTATAAAGATAGAGTTTAAAAAAGTTTTTTGAACCTATAGAGGTTTCAATCGCTCTTCCAAAGCCATAAAAGAAATACATATTAATAAATATATGAGAAAATGCGTTGTGTGAAAACACCGATGTTATGATGATCCAAAAGCGTCCTTCCATAAGTCCTGACCAACTAACGAGAAAATTATTCACCATCAATGATGGGTCTATCGGAAGAAACAAGTACCAAAAAATAAAAACCAAGATATTTGTTTTTATAATCCAGTTCATTATGGGTGTAATAGACATCATGAATATATTTTGCACTTGTTGCCATTTTTTGTATTTACCCGCCGAACATGTTTTAGTATCTTTCTGCATGGAAAATGAAGTTAAAATAATACCAGCAACGCAAACTACTACTTGGGGCACGGGTTCACGAACCAATGCTGAACAGATCTTTCTTGAGGGTCCCCACTCCAGAACATTTGAATTCTTCCATGCTTTTCAAGTATTTTTTGAAATGCTTTACGGTTTTAGACGATTGCATTTCATTGGTGCCTGCGTAACTGTTTTTGGATCAGCTAGGTTTAATGAACAACATCCATACTATGAATTAGCACGTGATGTTGGACGGGAATTGGCCAAACGTGGCTTTGTTGTCATGACAGGTGGCGGTCCGGGTATAATGGAAGCTGCCAATCGTGGTGCAAAAGATATGGAAGGACGTTCAGTTGGTTGCAACATAACACTGCCCAAAGAACAGGTTCCAAATCCCTACCTCGATTCCTGGCTTGAATTTAAATATTTCATGGTTAGAAAATTTATGCTTGCAAAGTATTCATATGGTTTCATTGCAATGCCCGGTGGATTTGGGACATTGGATGAATTATTTGAAGTTCTAACACTTATTCAAACTGGGAAGATGAAAAATTTCCCAGTAGTTCTCGTTGGAATTGAATTTTGGCAACCGCTTAAAGAACTTGTTGAAAAACGCTTATTATATTCAAAGATGATTGACCCAGAAGATTTTCAAACACTTTTCTTCACAGACTCTCCAAAAGAAGCTGCAGATTTTATATTAAAAATCGCTAAAGACCAATTCCAAATCCACGAGCGTCAAAGACCGCGCCCATTCAAAATTCTGGGTGAAAAAAGAATGCCCCCTTAAAACACTCAAGCAGAAGGTTGGATATCTATAGAATCTTTCTTATCCTTCGTTTGCTGAAGATGAATAGTGAACCAGTCCGAACTTAAACGAACAACTTCCTCAAGAGCCCCAGATTCTTCAAATAAATGTGTTGCCTCAGGTACGATAACTAGCTTTGATTCATGTATTTCAGTTTCGGCCCATTTATTGAGTTTGATCACTGGCTCATCATGGCCACCGACAATAAGTAGCGTTGGTACAAAAACATCATTCAGAAACTCTTTTTGAGCCAAATCAGGTCTTCCTCCTCGACTGACAATTGCATAAATGGGAAACAATGGGTCTATTTGTGCAGTGGCCATCAATGCTGCGGCTGCGCCTGTGCTTGCCCCAAAATAGCCAATTTTCTCGCCCTTATATTGTTCCGAATTAACCAGCCATGAAGTTGCCGCAATCAACCGTTCTGACAGCAGTGGAATGTTAAATCGATTTAAAAATATTTCATCTTCTTCGAAAGTTAAAAGATCAAATAGTAACGTTGCGAACCCTTGTTTGTTTAGTTCTTGAGCAACCCAGTTATTCCTCTTACTCTTTCGTGAGCTGCCGCTTCCGTGGGCAAAAACAATCCAGGCCTTTGTTGGTATATCAAAACTCATCATGTGCCCATGAAGTTCACGTCCATTATGGTTGATAATAATTTCCTTAAACATACAGTGCTCCCAATTAGGTTAGTGTAACGAAGCAGGTTTTGGCTTTGAAACTTCGCGCACGACATCTATTATAAGCGATTCTTTTTTTCGAGCGATATCGGCTAAAGTTATTATGCCACAAACTTTTTGGTAATCATCGACAACCGGAACACGTCGAATCTTATTTGCTTCCATTATTTGGCAACACTTTTCTAACGTTGTATCCAGGGTGACGGTGACTGCGGGAAAGGTCATCACCTCTGCCACCGTCATTGATAAGGGGTTGAGCCCTTTACCTATGGTTCGACAACAGATATCACGATCGGTAATAACCCCAACGATCAGTCGCCCTGCTTCTGTATCAACGACCGGTATTTCTCCGCAGTCATATTTTATCATGAGCGCAGCAACGGCCTGCAAGTTCATGTCCGGAGTGCAACAAGTTGGATCTTTTGTCATAATCTCTGATACTTTTTCCATATTAACTTCCTTGGTTTTTTTAACATTATGGAGGCAGGACTAAAACATTTCCCAGAAACAGTTCTAACATTCTTCTGGTCTCCGAACCAATCAGCATTTTTTCCAATCTACTTTTATGATGTCTTTTCATAATGATCATATCAACGTTTTCTTCAAACAAAATTTTGGCCAGGTGATAGGCAACTTGTTTTTCTTCAGTTATTTCAACTCTGACTTTAGATTTGGAGTGTTCATCTAGATTTTTAGTAATCTCTTCGCGCATTTTATTTAAAATTGTTTCTTTAACTTCATGCCCTAGGTCCAGCAATGGATGAACTTTTTCAATAGGGGCCAAGTTATAAAATTGCGAAGAAACATTTCTCCAAAGTGAGATGATCTCTGGCTCCGCTGAAAGGAGAAATGAAAATTCCTCTGTCGCCAAAATAATGGGTTTCATGAAATCACTGGTATCCACCAGACCTGCCACTTTCCCGAGCGGAGAGGTCAGAAGTTTTTTAATAACTAAAACTGGCACACTGGAAGATGCCACAACCTTAGTTACAATCCCACCAAGATTAAAAATCCCATTATTTTTACCCTTGTGACCCATAATAACGATATCAGGAGTCATATTTTTAATGTTCTCCTGCATAACATCATACACAGGACCCATCGACACTTTTGAAGCGCAAGTAACTTCACATCGCCTTAACTGGTCTGCCATAATTTTATTTAAGGACGTAAGCATATCGGCCGTAAATTTCTCACTTTGAAAAATGTAGCTCGATTCTTGCGCCACCCAGTCCCATTGAATTGAAAAATCTGAAATATGAACCGCGTGAATCCGACCTCCCACTTTTTTCCTTATAACTTCAGCAGACTTTAAGGCTAAATCTGCCATGTGCCCAAAATCTGTAAATACTAAAATAGTGGGATTACTTAACATGCGAGCTCTCCTTGTATTCACCAAAAATCAAATCCTATTTCCATGAGGATAGGTCTCAGGGAATCGGTGTTTCTCAAAAGGCACATTCAGAGGAGCAATAGCATTAGTATGATCAAGAAATATAAATGCATCATATCTATTCGCAAGCGATGTCGGAACGTAATTTCCACGATGCTCAAAATCAGGATCGTAAACAACACCAATCGCACGATGACCTTTAACTTGGGTTAAAGCAGTTCCATGTATAAAAGGATCGAATAATAAATAAAAATCTGAAGACGCAACGTTTGCAATGACGCTATGACAGGCATGTTCAACACTGCCTGGTTTGGCTTCGGGTACATCAAACACTGTAGTTGGTCCATCCCAAGCGTTGGAAGCCGTGACTGTACCGGAATAAGTTCCAAATCCAACCAGACTCACATTTTCCTGGCCAAAAATTTCACGAGCAAGACCTCCAATGTTGACCTGACCGTGATTAACCATATCAGTAGCACGGTAATCACCAATATGTGTATTATGCTCCCAAACAATTGTCTTAGAGCCGACTCCATAATGCTCGAGGAGCATTTCTAATGTCGACATCATATGATTGTCTCTTATATTCCATGTATCTTCATCACCTGTAACCATGGCCCGATAATAATTCTCGGCCTCTTTTACAACTTTGGCATTTTGCCGAATATCAAACCAGTCCTCAGTAGCAGAGCTAGATTTTATTTTCGCTCGTAAAGTAGAATTAAGAACATCCAAAATTTCTTTGGTGCATCCTGCAGGAGCTTTTAATAACGATTTTGCGTAAGATATTTCATTGTGACGGTAGGACTCAAGACAAGAATATTTTTTCTCGGCTTCTTCAGCAAGTTTTGGGTCAACTTTTTGTAACATTGTAATGACCTGATCCATCGATTCATAAAAAGAATAAACGTCCAGACCATGAAATCCGACATTACCATTAACCGTTTTGTTCCACTCTTTCAGCCAATCAACAAACCAAAGAACTTCATGGTTTGACCACATCCATGTCGGCCAACGTTTAAAAGAAGTTAAAACCTCGAGGCTGGTTCCGCTTTCTTTTGCCGAAACAAATCGATTAATCTTTTGACATGGAGGCCAATCCCCTTCAACGGCGACAAAATTAAACCCATGGTTCATGATTAACTCTTGTGTAATCAATTGTCGCCACTCGTAGAACTCTTTGGTTCCGTGGCTGGCCTCTCCAAGCATAACGATTTTCTTATCTTTAATTGATGCAATCAGCGGCCCAATTCCTTCTTTGTCTACTAAAGGATGGGCCCCATTAATTATTTCTTCTAAGTAATCATTCATGTGACCCACCTTTTTTTAAAAAACTATGACTTCAATATTGGAATTTTCTTAGCTTTATGTGCGCCTTCTTTAACCTTATCTAGTTCAACTGTCAGAATACCGTCCTTGTAAGATGCCTTCACTGTCTCTGGATTTACTTCGTCATCAAGTGGGATAGATCGGTAAAAGCTGCCGTAGCTAAATTCAGAACAAAAATATCCTTCTTCTTCTTTTTTACTTTCGGACTTTCTCTCACCTTCAAGAATAAGATTATTATCTTTAAGCGTGACATTTATTTCATTTTCTTTAATGCCAGGAACTTCGGCACAGATGGTATAATGCTTATCTTTTTCCTTGATCTCCACTCGGGGCAAAAAATCAGTTACATTAACATCTAGATTTCCCATATCACGGCCAAATCGATCAAAAAGATTATTCATTTCATTTTGCCACAACGACATGGGATTTTGATTTCTTGAAGTAAGGGCTTGATTTCTAAATAACGACATAAATGTCCTCCTGTTAGTTTTTTTCTCAATGCTATTGTGATCTTTTGAGAATGCATTCAAAATGATTTTCAACATTTCAAGCGCTGACAAAAATCAGCACCAAATATTTCAATTAACAACTTAATCAGGTTATGTTAGATTCAATGCTATAAATTCACCTGGAGTACACAATGAGTCTTTACGAAAAACTTTTAGAACGTAGTCATTCAAAATGTGAATTATGCTCAGAGCCGAAAAATCTCTCTCTGTACGAGATTCCCCCTGTAAACAAAGTTGACGAAAATACTGCGCTCATTGTTTGCCAAACATGCTTGGTACAAATTGAAGACCCAGCAAACATAGATGTTAATCACTGGCGTTGTTTAAATGACAGTATGTGGAGTGAATTTCAACCGGTGCAGGTCATGGCCTATCGGATGCTCTCTCAGCTTAGGGGTGAGGCATGGGCCCAGGATCTTTTAGAACAACTCTATCTGGATGACTCAATACTTGAATGGGCAAAAGCTGGAATACCTGAGAAAGCGGAAATTGACACAACCAAACCAACTATTGATAGTAATGGTACCAAACTAGCTGAAGGTGACTCGGTAACATTGATCAAGGACCTGGACGTTAAGGGTGCCGGTTTTACGGCAAAGAGAGGAACACTCGTCCGAAATATTAAACTTACCAATAATCCTGAGCATATTGAGGGTAAGGTAGAAGGTATTCAGATTGTTTTGATCTCTAAGTTTTTGAAAAAAGTTTAACTTTATATCGTTATATCGCTGGCACTCTGGGGATGATAGTGCCTTAAAATATCCATCACCTCTTGATCAGTCACTTGATTAAATTGCTGGTACCAACTTCCAACAGCACTAAACCCCGAAGGTCGGTAGGGACACATTATTTCATCGATGTTTTTTGTTAACAAATTACTCACAGTTCTCGGCCCTACGGGAACTGCAAGTAAAATTACCTTTGCGCCCTTGGCCTTTAAAAACTTTCCAGCTGCAGCTGCCGTAACACCTGTCGCCAGTCCATCATCAACCAAAATAATATTTCTGTTCTTAACATTGGGCAATTCTCTCGACCCTCGGTAATATTGTATTCGTCGTTTCAACTCGGATTTTTCTTCTTCAACGATTTCCTTCACCTCATCTTCAAGGTCTTCGAAAGGTAAAAGTTCTCCCGCATTGAATAAAGGTTGCAAGTCCTCACACATGGCCCCAATGCCATATTCAGGATTAAATGGGGCCCCAATTTTGCGCACGATTAACACGTCCAGCGAAGCATGAAGTGTTTCTGCTATAATCTTTGCTACCGGAACCCCACCTCTGGGTAAGGCAAGAATGATCGGGTCCACAAGTTGCCTTTCTAGTAACATGTCACCGAGAACCCTACCAGCATGGTCACGGTCCGCGTACTTAAATTGACTATTCATACTTTGGCCTTATAAGTTAAACAGTTTATTTTTCCATCAGAAAATCCAACGGAGATACCCTCGGCAGTACATTCATAATCATTATTATGCCGGCAACTACTGACTTTACAGGCGCCAACACCCGCAATACGTTTCGTTTCGCGACTATGTGATTTATTTTCAAAGAATGTGTCACAGCCTGGATTAATTTCGTCTCCAACTGTAATAGCTTTAGCATGGCAATTATTGTTCACGTTATATCCACATTTTTTAATGTCACACTTCGAAACAATTGGTATTTCGATTATTACTTTCCCCATAAAAATCTCCTTTTTTATTTTTCATCAGCAAAACGCGGATCAACCTTTGACCAACCAAAGGTATGCCCTAATAAAATCATGGTGATTCCACCAAGGCTTAATTCTGGGAAATGTTGCCAAAAACCAAAAAGCAAAACTATAACACCGACAAGTTGAGTAATTAAATTTATTGGATGAAGGTGCAGGAGAGCAATTTTACCAAGAACTGTTTCCGACATTCGCTGCACATCTATATCCATGACGGATAATTGAGACAGCAATCTACCAATCAAAGCAGAGCCCAAAGCCATTTGCCAGTTATGACTCCATAAATAATACATAAACCAAATTAAACCGATTGCATCAATAAATATTGCTCTGGGATGAAAACGTTTAAGAGTATATTTCTCAAGCCAATTAAAACCATGTTCAACTGTCACGGTATATGTCCAACCTGGTTGCGCCATATTTCTTTTCATAAAAACCTCCGCAATGTTTAAGCAAGGCCGATGCCAATTTCTATAAAGAAGAAATGAAAAAAAGACGGGGCGAACTGGGACATTGCTGTGGGTTGAATACTAAAGACAACTTTAGTTGTGGGGGAATAACGAAAAGACTAACCTTTTCAAAGATAGATACTAAACCAAAAACAAAGGATCTTGATATGCACACATTTGAAAATAAAGTTGTTATCGTTACTGGTGCTGGTTCGGGAATTGGCCGGGCAACGGCGATTGCCTTCGCTGTAGAAGGTGCAAAGGTTATTGTGAGTGACGTTAATGAAAAAAATGGAATAAGTACGACAGAAGAGATCAATAAAAACATTGGCGAAGCTTTTTTTATTAAGTGTGATGTCTCTTTAGAAGAAGATGTCAAAAATCTTATTAAAAAGACAGTTGAAAAATATGGTCATTTAGATTGTGCCTATAATAATGCAGGAATAGAAGGGGCCCTTTCTTCTACGACAGAATGCACGTCTGAAAACTGGGACCGAACAATTAACATTAATCTAAAAGGTACCTGGTTATGTATGAAATATGAAATTCCAGAAATGCTCAAGAATGGGAAAGGCAGTATTGTTAACTGCTCCTCTATTGCAGGTCTTGTGGGATTTGAAACCATCCCGGCCTATGTTGCCAGTAAACATGGTGTGATTGGTTTGACAGAAACCGCTTCACTTGAATACGCCAAAAAAAATATCCGAGTCAATGCAGTTTGCCCAGGGGCCATTCATACACCTATGCTTGATCGTTTCACGCAGGGGCATGAAGAGTCCATGGCCGGTCAGGATCCAATGGGACGAATTGGTACCCCTGAAGAAATCGCCGACAGTGTCCTCTGGCTTTGTTCTGAAAAAGCCTCTTATGTCACAGGCCAGGCCATTGCTATTGATGGAGGATGGGTTGCGCACTGATTAGGATTGCCCAAATTCCCATCAGTAGGTAGAATTTGAGGACTAAAGAATCTTAAACAGGACTCAAGATGAAATACATGTTACTAGCAGTGCCAACCCTCGTACTTTTCCTTTCATGTTCCAACGTCAACCAAGCATCGAGGGAGAGATATAATACCGAAAATAAAATGAAGCACGGAATTGTTCCGATTGAAGTGAAATCAGATAATAACAGTGAAAGCGATAAATCTATTCCTCAAAAATTAGATCAAGAATCAGTGCTTAGAGGTAAGGCCATTTATAATAAACATTGTCTTTCCTGTCATGGCGACAAAGGCTTGGGCGATGGCCCTGACGCTGGAAAGCAAGCTCACCCACCAGCGAATCTAAAAAAATTGGCCAAGGAAGTTTCTAACTTTAAATTTTTCATGAGCATTTCTCAGTGGCAAGGCGATATGCCAGGTTGGAAGGATACGTTCAACGAATTAGATCGGGAAGATCTTGCTTCTTATATAAAATCATTTCGATTTAATTAAGAAAATATATTCACATTTTTTAATTCTTAGGCAAGACTTCCACTTCTAGTTTAAGAATTACGCAATCTTTAGGATCACCGTAAACTAGTCGATGCCCTGAAGCCCTATAAATCGTATCCCCGTTATAAACATACACCATGCCTAGTCCAGATACTTCAAGGCCATTCTGTTTGAAAGTAAATTTGCTCAGTTCTATTTGAGCAGATTCGGGATAATTGATTTTTTCACTGGCAAGCATCAGATCTTGCATCTTTTGTTCACACTTACTTAATTCGGCAAAAGATGATAGTGAGTAAAATAATAGGCCAAGACAAAAAAGTTTTTTCATACTCTTACTTTATGCTGAAATCGTTACTAGGTCACTTTAACTATTTGCTTCAGGACAAAATATTTCAACTAAAGCGTTTAATGCGTCAGTGGTTGTGAAAATTCCATAAACCTCACCCGACTCATCTAGGACAAGTGCAGAGCCAACTTTCTGACTTGAGAGCTGGAACGCAACTTCGCCTAATCCCTCATTGCGATAAACGGAAAAGAGATTTGGGTTCATGATGTCCTCTACAGTCATCATGGTGGTCCAATTTTTTCCCTGATGAGTGAGTAGATCCCTTTCAGAAACAATCCCAACAACCTTCCCCCCGTCCTCAACAGGTAAATGTCGAATCCTATTCTCCAACATCACTTCTAAGGCCTTATCAATACTGGCCTTGCAGTTGATCATAACTAAAATTGGGCTTGTATACTCATCTACACTGACTTCCATAAATACTCCTTGCTTAAATTAACAATAACATAAGGCCTCTATGTAAGAAGTGATTGAAATCAGGTTTTGAGATAATAAAAACTGACTCATTTGATTGAAAGGATATAAGCATTCAGCTATGCTGAGGGTAACATATGAAACACCTAGTCATCATTTTACTAAGCTTTGCCACAGCTGTTTTCGCTGGCGACTTTGACTGCAATCCAAAGCAGGAAATTAAATGGGAAAAACTCTCTGAGGGTGTTGAGTGGACCAAATACGACCTCACATTCACCCCTTATCTTAAAGACAACCATGCCTGGGAAACTTCGGCCTCTCGATCTGTTACTGTAAGGGCCTTTAAAATTGATATCTCAAAGAACAAGTTATTATTCCATTCACCCGAAAAAGAATTGGCGTGCAATCCGGCGACTGAAAGATATATCCACAAGATGATAACCGACAGTGGTAGCGAAATTATTGGAGCCATCAATGCCAGTTTTTTTGTTATGCCGAGTGGAAACATTCTTGGAATGGCCTTGGATGAAAATAAAATGTGGTCAGATGATCTAAGCAATCAGACCATCAGCTCATCAGGGGTTTTTGGAATTGAAAACGGTGTTCCCTTTTTAGATACGAGAGACAGTTTCATCGCCCGCTTTGGTGCGATTATTTCACAACAAGATGCTTCCCGCTTTTCCTTAGCTATCCAGGCCTATCCAAAGCTATTAATTAATAATGTACTTCAGATTTCAGATAGTGTGATCAATAGCAAAAGATCTCGCACCTCAATCGGGTTCGCCGAAAACCCAAATGAAATTATCCTCGTTACCATCGATGCTCGAGGAGAAAACGATAACACCGGCATGACACTTTTTGAGTATGCGCATTTTATGAAAACTAAGAAGTGTGGGCTTGCCCAAAAGACCGTACTCAATCTCGATGGAGGCGGATCCTCTTCTTTTGCAATCCCTTCATTAAATATCTTTGAACAGGCCGACAGATGCAGACACTTAGGTAATATTCTGACTATACAACGCAGGTGATGGCCCTGATTTGAAAACAACGTACTGAATAAGATCATCTAAATTAATAAATTCCGCAATTTTAGAATCAGGAATATTAACTCCCAACCTTTTATCAATCTGGACAATAATTCTATAAAAATCAAACGAATCAATTTCAACTTGGTCTCTAATCGGACGGCTTGTATCGATTGTTGCAAATTCAATTTCGGGTGCTACTTCGTGAAAAATATTTGCCAGAATATCTTTTACATCTTTCGTGTTCATATCACCCCTCCAATTTGGTCAGATTTTTTAGATTCTTTTCA
>JBILYY010000097.1:0-13131 GCA_044377495.1 Bacteriovoracaceae bacterium
TCGTTTTACATTGCTTCATCGCTTGGATGAATCTACCGGGCATGGCACCTACATAAGTGCGACGATGACCACGAATTTCCGATTCATCTTTTACACCACCGAGGGAAATTCTTACAAATTCTCGTCCGGTCGCTCTAGCGATTGATTTACCTAGAGAAGTTTTACCAACACCTGGAGGGCCAGAAAAACAAAGGATTGGTCCTTTGACACTTCCACCTTTTAAAGATCGAACTGCTAGATATTCAAGAATTCGTTCTTTAACTTTTTCCAGATCAAAATGATCTTCATCAAGTACGTTTTTAGCATATTGTAGATCTGTAACTTCATCAGAAACCTCAGACCAAGGTAGATCGACCACCCATTCAAGATAACTTCTTAGAATGCTAGACTCTGAAGAGTCTGGGTGCATTCGTTCTAAACGGGTAAGCTGTTTAAGAGCTTCTTTTTCCGATTCAGCTGGAAGAGATTTCGCAATGATTTTTTCACGAATTTCAGTAAACTCATCATTTTTTTCTGAAGAATCTTCTGAAAGTTCTTGCTTCATTGCTTTAATTTGTTCGCGCAAGAAAAAGTCTTTCTGATGCTTAGAAAGATCATCTTTTGTTTGAGGCTTAATCTTGGACTGTTGAGTTAAGACTTCCAGCTCTTTAATTAAAACTTGATTAATATGACCTAGTCTTTCAACAGGGTCCAGAAGCTCTAAAACTTTTTGAGCTTCAGTAACTTTCATATTTAAATTAGATGCTATTAAATCTGATAAACGGCCGGGGTCCTGAATATCTTCAAGCACCATAAGAATATCTGGGGATAGAACTTTCCCAAGTGCGATCACTTTTTCAAGATTTTCTTTTACCGTTCTTGCAAGTGCTTCAATAGTTGAAGCACTTGCCGTTACTATTTGATTTTCTACTTTCTCAACTTTTACTTGATAGAACGGTTCGGTACCAACGAATTCTTTAATGCGAGCCTTTGCCAAACCTTGGATAAGAATTTTTACTCTTCCATCAGGTAGCTTTCTCATCCGCATAATCATTGCAACAGTTCCCATTTCATAAATCTCTGAAGGAGATGGGCTTTCCGCTGTAATGTCTTTCTGAGATGCAAGAAGTATAAGTCTGTCAGTGTTGTTCAGCGACTCTTCTACTGCTTTAATCGATGTCTCGCGACCAACAAATAAAGGAAGAATCATGAATGGGTAAACAACAAGATCTCGAACTGGCAGTAAAGGGAGCGTTTCCTTAAATTCAATCGCTTCTCCCTCGTAATTCGTCACCATGATTTTCTCCTATAGCGTATTTCTATTCCATGAAAAACTTGTACTGAACATGAATCGGGATATTTACGGTTCGTCTTTAAAGGTTTTTAAGATAATGTTCATTTTTTTTTAATTTTATTAGCTGAGAAACCTACTTTTGTGAGGTAATATTTTATTATGAATTTTATTTGTTTTATTTATAAAACAGTGAGTTAGAAAACACTGATAAAAAGGTTCGGTTATATGGGCAACTCTATTGGTATAGTAATACTTGCTGCTGGCAAGGGAACTAGAATGAAAACTGACACTCCAAAAGCGCTTGCACTATGTGCGGGTAAGCCTTTATTGGATTATGTCGTTGATGCAGCTACTAAATTTGCAAAAAATTCATCACTTAAAGCTGAAATTGGTGTTGTCGTTGGCCATAGAAAAGACCTTTTAGAAGATTGGTGGGACACCCATTCAATGAAATCTTCAATGAAAATTGCCTGGCAAAAAGAACAAAATGGAACAGCTGATGCACTCAAAGCTTGCTTCAATGATTTACCACAATTTTGGAATTACGATTATACCCTTGTAGCTTGTGCGGATACCCCATTAATTACTGAATCTGAATTCAATAAATTATTCCAAATGATGAAAGAAAACCCTGATTTAGTTGGAGTTGCTGCTACTTTTGAAACAGAAATTCCTACTGGTTATGGAAGAATAATCGAGGGTGGAAAAGGTTTTAAAATAGTCGAAGAAAAAGATGCCGATGAAAACCAAAGAAAAATAAAAGAAGTAAATTCTGCTTTTTATATTCTTAAAACATCTCATGTGAAATCTGTTCTGGGACAAATTTCCAACAAAAACAAGTCTGGAGAATTTTATTTAACAGATTTATTTCAGCAGGAATATTCAGTGAAATCAGTGAAGTTTTCCTCTGAAACTCCCTTTCTAGGAATCAATACGCTTGCACAGTTAGCTCAAGTTGATCAACTAACGAGAGACAAAAAAGTTCAAAAACTTATGATTGATGGAGTTCGGTTTTTAAATCCAACCCAAGTTTATATTGAGTCAGATGTAGAAATTGGAGTTGGTTCAATCATATATCCCGGATGCACTATCATGGGGAAAACTAAAATTGGAACAGGCGTATTGGTTGAATCGAATTGCTTTATTAAAAACAGTTTTATTTCAGAAAATGCAGAAATTCTTGCAGGAAGTTATCTAGAGGATGCTGTCGTCTTAGACAACGCAACCATTGGACCCATGGCAAGACTTCGTCCTGGTACTGAAATCGGACCAGATGCGAAAATCGGCAATTTTGTTGAAGTAAAGAAATCTAAGCTTGGCCGAGGAGCAAAGGTATCGCATCTTAGCTATATCGGTGACGCAGAGATTGGTGAAAACTCAAATATTGGTTGTGGTTTTATTACCTGTAATTATGATGGTGCCAACAAACATAAAACGAAAATAGGATCAAATACCTTCATTGGATCCGACTGCCAGGTCATTGCGCCCATTGAAATAGGCAATGACGCATTCATAGCGGCAGGGTCAACTATTACCAAAAGTATTCCCGACGGAGGCTTCGGAATTGGAAGATCCCCTCAAGTCATTAAAGAGGGTGGTGCCAAGAAGTTTTTGAAGACTAAAAAGACCTAGTCGCGCTTCGCGTAACCCTAGCAAGTCCGCTACCTAAATGTTAGATTTTAGCCCTAAAGTTTGATTACAATTTAGGGAGTTTTTATGTGTGGAATCGTTGGATATTCTGGTCCAGGTAATTCTGTTGGCCCAATCATTGAGGGCCTTTCTCGTTTAGAATATCGTGGCTATGATTCAGCAGGTATTTGCCTGAAAATTAATAATGAACTTCAAATTATTAAAAAAGAAGGCAAGCTCGATAATCTTAAGGCCTTAATTAATGAGCAAAAACCATTTTCTCATACCGGTATAGGTCACACTCGTTGGGCCACACATGGCGGTGTTACTACTGATAATGCCCATCCACATGGTAACGAACTATTTGCTGTTGTACATAATGGAATTATTGAAAATGCTGGAACACTAAAAAAAGAGTTACAAGCCGAAGGTTTTATATTTAAGTCACAAACGGATTCTGAAGTCTTTCTCGTCCTCTTAACAAAATTTTTCAAACAAAATAATAGTACTTTGCAATCAATTGCTAAAGCCTTCAATACGATTTCAGGTAATTCTGCGTTTGTTATTATAGAGAAGGCGAGTGACAAACTTTATTGCTTAAAGCGATCAGCACCTCTTGTCGTTGGTGACAACAAGGATACGAGAGAGGCCTTTGTTTCTTCTGATCCATTTGCTTTAATTGGTTTTGCTCCTCGAATATATTTCCCTCAAGATGCCGTTATCTGCGAAAGTATTGTGACAGATATTGATGTTAAAATTAATTTCTACGAATTAGATTTATCTCCTTCGGGTCGCTACAAGTTCCAGTCAAATGCTATGACTATGGACTCGACTACCAAGGGACCATATGAGCATTTCATGCTCAAGGAAATTCATGAGCAACCGTCCCTGATTGAAAAACTAGCGGCTTACTATATTAAGAATGAGGGACGAAAAATTCTTGATACACTTAAAAGTTATAGGCCATCGGGATGGCACCTAACTGCCTGTGGGACTGCGTGGCACGCTGGTCTTGTTATAAAAAATTACTTAGAACAGAATAATCGTCAAAGTGCATCGGTTGATATTGCTTCTGAATTTCGTTATAAAAATCCTATTCTAAACAAAGGTGAAGTTGGTTTGTTTATATCTCAATCAGGAGAAACTGCTGATACTTTGGCATGTCAGGAACTTTGTAAAGAAAATGGAATTCAATCGTTCTCTATTGTAAACGTTGAGGGCTCTACACTTTTCAGAAACTGTGACCAGAACTTTTTGATTCATGCGGGGGTTGAGATTGGTGTTGCCTCTACCAAAGCTTTTAGCCTTCAGGTTTTGACTGGGTATTTGATGAGTCGAGCGATGGAAGGAACCCTTGATGATCCGTCTTTATTTAAAGAAATTAAACTTCTTTCCAATCGCATTGGTGAGCTTTGTTCTAATGTTGAATCGATAAAAGAAGTTTCATCAGCAATATATAATAAAAAAGGTTTTATCTTCACCGGCCGTGGAAAATATTTTCCAATTGCATTAGAAGGCGCTTTGAAACTAAAAGAAATTGCTTATGTCCACGCTGAAGGTTACGCCGCTGGGGAACTTAAGCATGGTCCAATTGCTTTGATCGATGAGCAAATTGTAAACATTGCAATTGTTGGACCTGAATTGTTTGAAAAAACCATTTCCAATATTGAAGAGGTCAAGGCAAGAAAAGGCATCATCGTAATTGTTGGTCCTAAGGATTCATCAGAGCTAGAGCATCTTGCTGATCATTATATCTCCCTTGATTTTGAAGGGCTTCCTAATTTAAGTCCGCTTTATGTTAACGTCGCCCTGCAATTCTTGGCCTATCATATTGCCTCTCTTAAAGGCACAGATATTGATAAACCAAGAAACTTGGCCAAGTCAGTGACGGTTGAATAATGAATCTTGATTTTCTCAACGAATCACAAAAGCAGGCAGTGCTAATTACCGATGGTCCGGTAATGATACTTGCTGGTGCTGGCTCTGGTAAGACCAGAACACTCGTGGCACGTATTCAATACTTGTTAGAAGAAAAAAATGTAAGTCCTTTTCAACTTCTTGCTGTTACGTTTTCAAATAAGGCCGCGCGTGAAATGCGTGAGCGTCTTGCTGTAAACACGCAAATCAATGTAGGAGCTCTTCAGGTAACTACATTTCATGCTTTCTGTGCACGCGTACTGCGTATGGAGGCTACATATCTTGGCCTGAGTAAGAATTTTACAATATATGACGATGGTGAATCGCAATCTATTATCAAGGGCATTCTAGCAAAACGTGGAATAAACACTAAGGAGCTCTCCCCTTATACGGTGGCTGCCTACATCGATGGTTTAAAAAACCGCGCATACTATCTTGGTCTTGCGCGAAATCAAGAAATTGAAAAATATGCAGAAGATAGAAGACTTTGGGACATAT
The DNA here is from genome assembly GCA_044377495.1 of Bacteriovoracaceae bacterium. Lineage (GTDB taxonomy): Bacteria > Bdellovibrionota > Bacteriovoracia > Bacteriovoracales > Bacteriovoracaceae > Peredibacter. The sequence goes on from JBILYY010000097.1 coordinate 5,318, forward strand.
TTTTAGACTATGAAGCAGAACTTCACCGAAGTAATGCTGTTGATTTTGGTGGATTAATTACAGGTGTACTAAATCTTTTTCGTACATTCCCAGAAGTTATCAACAAGTATCAGCAAAAATATAAATATGTTTTAGTCGATGAGTATCAAGATACTAACCGGGCCCAGTTCGAGCTGATCCTACTTCTAAGCGAGCATCATCGAAACATCTGTGTTGTAGGTGATGAGGATCAATCCATCTACTCATGGCGTGGAGCCGATATCAGGAATATTTTAGAATATGAGAATATCTTCCCAGAAACTAAGTTAATTAAACTTGAGCAGAATTACCGCTCATCAAAAAAGATCATCGAAGCTGCAACGGAAGTTATTTCCCGTAACATTGCCCGGAAGGGTAAGCAAATGTGGACTAATAATGATGAGGGCGACGAAATCAAAATTGTTGAATGCCGTGATGATAGGGCTGAAGCTGAATATGTAGGCCAACAAATTAAGTCTTTGGCCAATGAGGGAGTTTCTTTAAGGGATATTGCTGTTTTTTACCGTAACAATGCACACTCAAGAACAATAGAGGATGCTCTACGTAAAGAAAAATTTGCATACCGGGTAGTTGCAGGAATCAAGTTCTATGACCGTAAAGAAGTCAGAGATATGATTGCTTACATGAGAGTAGTGGTTAATAAGAAAGATTCACTCGCTTTAACCAGAATCATTAATACACCAGCGAGAGGTGTAGGGGCTACATCCCTACGAAAGCTCGAAGATGAAGCAGTTAGACTTCAGCTGTCTTTATTTGAGCTAATTGAGAAGATTTCAGAGGGACCTTCTGAATTTAAACATCTTTCACTCTCTGGAAAAGTTCAAAGCGCCATCAATCAACTCGTGCAATTAATCCAGGAAGTTCAGCTTTTGGAAGAGAGGAATCATTCTCCGACGGTGAGTTATGAGAAACTTCTGAATGAATCCGGATATTTTGAATTTTTAAAAGCCGATAAAACGCATGAGGGTGCCGCCCGTTTAGAAAACTTAGAAGAATTGATGAGTGCAGTTAAACAGTTTGAAGAAACAGAAACCGAGCCGAATTTGGTAAAGTTTCTTGAGACCATCACCCTGGATACAACGACCGAAGAAGCGACTGGCGAACTTGTTTCACTCATGACTGTTCATGGCTCAAAAGGTCTGGAGTACCCCTACGTCTTTTTAATCGGGGCCGAAGAAAACATATTTCCTTCATATAAGAGCCTTGAGGTTGGTCCCACTGCGATTGAAGAAGAACGAAGGCTTTTTTATGTGGCCATGACTCGGGCAATGAAACAGTTAACAATTACGTTCGCTCAGGGCAGAATGCTGTGGGGAAGCCTTAAATTTAATGGACCAAGCCAGTTTCTCCATGAGATCCCATCACGGTTTTATAAATGGACGAATTACCAATCGAGTGCGCGAAAATCTGAATTTGGCGAGCACGCTTATAATGAATTTGATCAAAGTTCCAATAATTCAGACGATGCGGTCTTTTATAAAGAAAAAGTGTTTCAAACAAAAAAAACAATTACGGCCGCCAATTATCCCTCTGGATCCAAAATAATGCATGCTCTGTATGGAGAAGGTTCCGTTCTGGATTCTGAAGGCATGGGTCCGGAAGAAAAAGTTACCATTCTATTCAGGGACGGCGTAAGGAAAAAGTTTATGGTTAAGTTTGCTCCTTTACAAAAGATTTTGAGCTAAATATGAAAGTAACGACAAAAGTTATAATGTACGCTTGGTTAGTATTATTCTTGGTTTTGGGGTCTTTGTTCTATAGTGCTTATTCCAAATTAAATCCGAGTTCATTAATTTCTCTTTTTAACACTCAAATACAGAAAAGTTATCCTGGTTCTATTTTGAAAATTGAAAAAATCGATTATATGTTTTCAATTGATTTCAAATTAAGCCTAAAGGGATTGACACTAAAAAGGGGCAATGAAAATATTGCCAGAGCTAATGAAGTTCAGTTAAAGGTTCCTTGGTGGCTAATTCTTTTCAACCGCGGTAACGCCTCGGTAAACATCTCTGACTTATTCATTTATATAAGTTCGAAGCAAGGCGAATCTGCTGGAACCGAAGATCAGAATCTTCAGAAACCCACACCGATTGTCGAGATCGTTTTACCGGAATACCTTGTGGATGCTCATTATACGGTTAGGGCGAAAAATGTTTCAATCAAAGAACTTGATGGAGATAGGCGCTATTTCACACTAACTAAGTTTTTGGTCCGAGAATTTCAATATGGAAAAAACTCCGCATTTGAGCTTAATATTCCAATAAGCATTACATACAAAAATAAAAATTTCTCATCAGATCTTTGGCTTTTCGGTGATATAACTCCGAATCCAAGAACATGGCTTATTAATTATAGAGGCGAATTTAAAACTAAAGAAACTGTCGAAGGCTCGCAATACGAAGATTTAGTAATTGATGGTAAATCAATTTTAAATCCCCATGCCATCGACCTGACTTCGACGATTCAATTATTGGTTGAAAAGAAAAAAATTGGCACAGGCGAAATCACAGCTAAATATAATCAAATCCAATTTAACCTAAAGTTTTCACAGTTTCCTATGAGCTACCTCAAAATGGTAGGTGATGAGATAACAAATCCCTTTTTGAATAAGATGGAAGGTTTTGGTGAAGGTGAAGTTAAGTTTAATAAAGTTTTTTTAAACGAGAATACAATATCTCTTAGTGCTAAATTGCATTTCCCTGGAGTGTTCACCCTTGGTCCCGACCAAAAAATCCCTGGCCAATGGTTTTTAGATTTTAAAAATCAAATCATTCAAACTTCATTTATTACCCCAAAACAAGACTTGAAATTCTCCAGAAGGGCTGTTTTAGATTTTGAAAATAGCAAGGTCGTTCAGTTTAACCAGGAGCTAGGTTTTACGTCTTGTGATTTAAAGACAGCTTTGTTATCTGTTCAGTCGCTCTCTGGGTTAATGGATCCCGCTCCTCAGCCATACCATTCAACCGTTATTCTTCTTAGGCAATGCCTCGATGGTGATAAAATATATGATGGATCTTTTCGTTTCGGAATTATTCCTAATCAGAAATATTATCAAGCCGAATTACAAGACAAGCAGTCCAGTTTGCTACTTAAGTATTCTGGGAAATCCTCTGAACAGGATCTTGAGTTGGATCTCGTAAACTTTGCCTGGAATTCTTCATATAAGTTTTTGGAACCTTACATGTCGGCCTCTGAGGGTGTTTTTAATGGGAAACTGCAAGGTAAATGGAAATCTGAATGGAGTGACGGGACATGGCTACTGAATTTGACGGCCGATAAACTAAAAGACACCAGCGGTGATTTTTTTAATTTGAATCAGAAGTTATGGGATTATTTTATTCTGGATAGTAATTCTGTAAATAAAAAAACCTGGAAAGCCAGTGTGAAAAATCAAGCAATTAAAATAAACTCAATTTCCCTTGAAAGTAGTGATCCCTCACATCTGAGTGGAACTTTGTCTTCTGTTTCAAGAGCAAAATCTCATTTAATACTTACCTATCCTAAAAATAAAAAATGGAAACCAGTAAAAAAAGAAGTTCTAGAAGTTTTCTGGAAAAAGGAGACTCTGTGACTGAGTCCTGTTTACCGATTATTTGGCGCGACAATAAACTCTACTTATTAGATCAGCGATTATTACCTCACGAAGAAACATATTTAGAAGTTACTAATCTGACAGATTGTGCCCTTGCAATCACAGAAATGGTGGTGCGAGGCGCCCCATGCATAGGCTTTACAGCAATATATGGGATGGCCTTGTGGGTAAAAGGTCAGCCTAAACTATCAATAGAAAACTGCCGTGCTGCCTGTGATGAAATGATAAGTGCCAGGCCAACCGCCGTAAATCTTTCATTCGAAGTGAATCGTTGTTTTGACATAATGAAAGATTCAATAAAAATGAACGCAGGCATAGAAATTATTTTTAGGGATTTGGTAGCGTTTGGTGATGAGCAAATTAAGCAATCGAATGAAAAGAATACTCGCATGGCGCAGGTCGGGTTCATTGAACTCAAGAAGCTTTTTGGTGACCGTAAGTGGAACTTGATGACCCACTGTAATACAGGATTCCTTGCATGTGGGAGTTTGGGAACTGCCCTAGGGGTTATTTCTCATGCTCATTCATTAGGTCATGTTGGGCATGTCTATGCTGACGAAACACGCCCTTATCTTCAAGGAACACGTTTAACTGCATTTGAATTATCTAAAGAAAAAATTCCCTATAGTATCGTCGTGGAAGGTGCTGCTTCATATTTACTGTCTCACGGAAAAGTTGATGCCATTTTTGTTGGTGCCGATAGGATTGCCAGTAATGGAGATACCGCAAATAAAATTGGAACGTCGACTTTGGCCATCGTCGCCAGTCACTATAATGTTCCCTTCTATGTTGTCGCACCAATAAGTTCATTTGATCTCACTATCCCTGATGGTAAACATATTGAAATTGAAATGCGGGCCATGAACGAGATTACTGAATTAAAAGGTATCAAGCTTGCCCCCGTGGGAGCTCAATCCATTAATCCAAGCTTTGATGTTACTGATCATAAATTAATAACTGGAATTATCTGCGAAAAAGGTCTGATCACCCCTTCACAGGCCGGAGATCTGGTCAGGGTTGTTACATTATGAACAAAGAACTACGAGCTTCAATAGACATTGGTTCCAATAGCGTCCTTCTTTTGATTGCTGACGTTACCAACAATAAGCTTCACGAAATTTTGAAAAAAAGTCACATCACTTCATTGGGTAAAGACTTGGACAAAACTAAAGTTTTTCATTCCGAATCAATGATTGCCACTTTTGAAGCAATTAAGGAATACGCTGAAGAATGTGATAAGCACAATATCCCACGCGAGAATATAATTGCCACTGCTACCGAGGCTTCTAGAGTTGCACAAAATGCGCCAGATTTTTTTGCTAAAATTAAAAATGACCTTAGAGTAAATGTTTTAGCAATCACATCCCAAGCCGAAGCCTATTTTTCTACTAAAGGGATACTTTTTAACAGTAACTTTGATTCAGATGTTATTACGATTATGGATATTGGTGGAGCCTCTACTGAATTAATTAAAGTAAACACCAAGAATTTTAATATCCTCGAAACCATCAGCATGCCAATCGGAGCAGTTCGTGCTTCGCAATGGCTCGAAGATGGATTGTTTGTCCAGAATTTGCAAAAAACGTTTCTGGATTTCAGAAATGAGATTGATAAATTTCAATCAAAGAATCTTTATTGTGTGGCCGGAACTGTAACATCTCTTGGGAATATGCATCTTCAGAACAAAGAATTCATTGAGGACGATGTTCATGGGCTCGTCATTAAAGCCGAAGATATAGATAATTTATTCAAAAAGTATTCTGAACATCAACCTGAGCAGTTTTTGGATCTTTTTCCATTTCTTCAGAAGCGCTCTAATAGCATACGTGGCGGACTGCATTTAGTTTATCACATCGTCCATAGGTTGCTTGTGAAAGAAGTCACAATTTCAACATATGGACTAAGATATGGCACGATTCTAGAGGGGAAAATCAAGAAGGAGTTTGTACATGTCTAAAACAACTTTTTTTGAGCCCAAAACTGTTCTCTTTCGTGAAGGAGAATTTTCTTCAGATTTGATGATCATAAAATCTGGAGAAGTTGTTTGTCTTAAAGCATCCAAAGAAAGGCTCATTCCAGTTTTCTTGGCAAAGGAAACTGACATCCTTGGTGAAAGCGCAATGCTTTTAGGAGTGCCTTATACCTACTCGGCCATAGCTCTAAGCAGAGTTGAAGTGATTACAATACCAAGCAGTGATTTTGAGAAAGCCATGGGATCTGCCCCGGACTGGCTAAGTGATTTGACATCCACTATGGTGTCTAGATTTCAAAGTACATCCAGCCTCGTTGCAGAAAACCGGGTTATTCATCCATCCATACTGAGTGAAGAGCAATATACCCCTTCAATTGAAATTGAATATAAAAAATTATTGTCTTAGTAAAACTGGATAACGCGGTTACGTTGCAGATTTATTGCCAATTCTAAAATCTTTTGTTGTGCACGAAAACACTCACTACGATTACTGGTAAGATCTTTTTGCATTATCTCAAATGCTTTCATGGCCATATCTCGTGAGATAAGAGCAAGAGCTCTACGTTGATTTTTTACATGCACTAAGCTTAGCGCCAAACCTAGAATAGCAGGCTTGATTTGCGAGACAACTGCCTTTAAGCACTCATCATCAAGATCCCATATACTTTCAAATGATAGACAAGATTCTGTAAGTTCTTTGGCCAGGGTAGGGTTTCTTAAACGTAAGTTTTTGAGTAACTTTGCCTTATCTGGGGCATCCATCTTTCTTAAAAGCTCAATTACCTGGCCCTTACCGTTAATGAAAACTCCACCATTTTCCGCATTGTTCTGACTCATCTATTCTCCTTCCTGGATTTATGACGGGTTACGCTTCAAGTTTTGCTTTTTCTTCTTCAAACTTTAAACGCGCTTTTTCAAGATAATCGAGATGCTTCGCATTCTGCTTAGCTATCTGCTCCTCGTTACTTATCTGTAGTTCATTTATGCCTTCACCATGATCCGTCTTGATGTCGGTCAGAAGTTTTTCATATCTTTTATTTTCTTCATTTATTTTTTTATCCCAATTTGTGCGTAATTTATTCAATTTCGTTTCGCTCTCAGAATTAACTTTTGTGACCTCAACTTCGTAGTCGCTCTTAACTTTCTCAACTTGCTTTAAATTATTTTTCTGAACTGTCTTGATATCTGTATCGAGCTTCTCGCCCATTTTTCTCATCTCAAAAGTTTCCCTTTTATTTATGAGTTCCTTGGCTTGATTTAATCTAGTGGCAGCTGATATGTCAGACATGCTCAAATCCTTTAATGAAAGCTAATGCCTTTCGTGGCATTATTAATTATGATACTAAATTAAGGACGTTTCTCACAAGGCAGGCAAAAATTGATCGGTAAAGAAAGAGTCTTTATAGTTAATGGTAAACGCACACCATTTGGAAAATTTGGAGGCAGTCTTGGAGGTATAAATCCCATAGATTTAGCCGTTTACGCTGCCCAAGCGCTCTTGCAGGAAACTAAAATTGATCCAGACACTCTTGATCAAGTAATATTTGCTAACGTCATCCCTTCAACGCCTGACACATTATATGCCGGAAGACATCTCGCACTAAAGGCAGGACTCAAGATAACAACACCTGGAATCGTGATTAATCGTCTATGTGGATCAGGTATTCAGGCCATATTAGATGCCGCACGTCTAATCAGATGCAAAGAAGCCCAGGCCCTTTTAGTTGCCGGTGCTGAGAATATGACGATGGTTCCGCATTTAGTTTATGGAAGTAGATTTGGAACCAAATATGGTGCACTAAAAACTCAAGATCTTTTACTCGACACTCTTTATGATAAGCATGTGCAAACTCCGATGGGAATCACAGCTGAAAATTTAGCAGTAGAATATAATGTTACGAAAGAAGATTCAGATCAATATTCATATCAATCTCATGCAAAAGCACTTAAAGCATACGAAGCAAATCTTATACAGCCAGAAATTGTGCCAATAAAATTTGAGCGCATTGATTGTTCACGTGATGAGCACTTAAGAGATGATGTTTCATTAGAACAAATGCAAAAGCTTAAACCTACGTTTAAAAAAGATGGCACAGTAACAGCAGGGTCTGCTTCAGGGATAGTTGATGGTGCTTGCGCGATGATTATCGCTAGCGAAGAATATGTAACCAAATACAATCTTAAGCCTATTGCAGAAGTGATTGATGGCCA
>JBILYY010000215.1:0-4752 GCA_044377495.1 Bacteriovoracaceae bacterium
ATCTTTGAGTGGTATCACCCCATCGAGGTTATAAAGTCTCCAGCTCCTAACATACTTTTCAATATTAACGTCTGTAACCAAATCTTCTTCTGAACCACCACCAATTAAAAGGCCAGCTTTATTTACGTAGCTAAGTTGCCCACTAGGGGCTTCAGCTATGGCAACAGCAATCTGGCTTTGATCCATCGCCGCTTGAAGTAATGCATTTGTTTCAAATAACTTTGACTGGAGTTGTTTACGTTCAGTAATATCTTTACCAGAACTTAAAATACCTGTTATTTCTCCTAATTCATTCTTTAAAATAGCATTATGCCACGAGATATGTCGGCGCTCACCGGTTTTGGTTATAATTTGATTTTCAAATTGCATGAAGGGTTCTATGTCACCCTTCATGATTCTCTTGTAAACCTCAAGCACACTTTCGTACTCCTCTGGCGGGAGACAAGTTTTAAACCAGTCACGTCCTTGTAGTTCACCTTTTTCGTAACCAAGGACCTCGTGGCCTTTTCGGTTAAGAAGGGTGATGTTACCTTTATCATTAAAGGCTACAAGGATCACTTCGACGATATCTAAATATTTATTGGCAAGAGAAGCTGAGGTTTTTAGCCCTTCTTCGGCTTTTTTTTGTTGAGTAACGTCAGTGAAATTGACAATGATTCGTAATAATCTTTTTTCTGAATCAAACTCAGGATGCGCGTTACATATGGCCCATACTGGAAAATTTAGATCAGGCCTAATCACCCCGACGATCAGATTCTTAAGAGGTCTGCGAGATTTTAATACCTGTGTAACTGGAAATTCATCAACTGGCATGGCCGATCCATCTTCTCGTATGAAATGCCAACGCGGATCAGTTGCTTTTTTACCTTGAATTTGTTCTATTGTTAAACCAAGAAGGTCCAAGGCGGCCTGATTGGAATATGAAACAGCAGTTCTTGAATCATGAACCACTACACCTGTGGTGAAGTTCTCAAGCAATTCATAATATTCTTTCTCGCCATTCATCAGATGAGAGTACCAAATTAAATTAATAAATAAAGATTTACAGATTTTGACTTCATTAATGCTGCAGTGTAAGGTAAGTCATGAAAACAAGTCTTGCCGCTCTGATACACCCGAATACTATTGCTGACTTTTTTGCCCAATATTCAAAAAATGAACCTCTGGTGGTTCATGAAAATTATGTTTATCTTAGGCCACTAACTGAAATGCCGATGCTGGCCTCACTTGATAGTCTGTTAAAATCTTGGCCTTCTCTGATTCAGGCACATTTGCCGGATGTGCGTGACGAGGTAAGTTCTATTGATACCACGCCTAAGGATGCACAGAAGTTATTTGATAACGGCATGGGACTTCTATTTAATGAGGCCCAGGACGTCTCTCCACTTCTACAGAACTGGCTGCACGAAATTAGATGTGATTTAGGCCTGTCTTCTTTGACTTATGGGCGATGTCTCATTTATGCCACTCCCGACGGCAAAGGTACTGCCGCACATTTTGATCAGAACATAAATTTTGTGTTGCAGATTCATGGAACTAAGAAGTGGAAAGTTGCAAAAAATCGTCATGTGGAAAATCCTATGACCAGGCATACCATGGGGCAACCAACTGATCCGGAACTGATGAGTTATACCGAAGGGCCCATGCCAACTGAAATGCCTGAAGATGCACTTTCTTTTGAACTTAAACCGGGATCAATGTTATTTGTTCCAAGAGGAAGTTGGCATTCAACCGAAGCAGAAGGGGATGCGCTGGCACTGAATTTTACTTTCACGGCACCAACTTGGCTTGACCTGTTCTCAGCAGCTCTTCGCAGTCGCTTAGCACTTTCACCCGAGTGGCGTGAAACTGCAGATTTGAATGAAAATAAATTTAATTATTTATTATCAACACTTGTGGAAGATCTTCCAAACTGGAAGGCCAGCGACATACTGAGTGCTACTGAGTCTTAAATGCTTCCCAACGAGCATACTCTACCTCTTCTACTTCAAAACTTGTTCTCTCTTCTCCCGTCTCTTCAAATCTTTCAATATCACTCGGAACCACATAGTACATACTAACAGGAATCATGTAACAGTCTTGTTCTTGCTGATGGTCCCTGTAATCTGAATATTTATAGACCGTTTTGCATGTACGTTTTGTTTGAATGAAAATATCTGTCCATGTCTTTGAATTTATCGGTCCATGGGTATATCGCCGGTCCAAAATCTTCCAGTTTGCTCTACCAACGGCCCCGATGAACATCATTGGTGTGACATGAAACCACCAGTGAAAATGATGACTTCGTATGTAGCGGGAAGTAAAAAAAAGAAAGACTTTATTACTATTTATGTTTGAATTGATAAATGCTTCGTAGGTCCAAATAAGGGCCCGGTTAAAACATTGTGACTCTTGTTGGTAATTTGTACGCATCTTCCTAAACATGGACGTAGCTTCACTAAGCGTGACTACTGATGGAGCGTAAGGTGCCGGTGGGTCTTCTGGATCGGCAATGGGACGCCCTTCAAAGGAGAATTGGGCAGGAATAATTTGTAACCCCAATAAATTATTTTTTTCATCAAGAGTGAATTCAAGCCAGTCTTTATGTTGATAACTTTGTTCTATTCGTCTTAAAAGCGCCTTATCATTAAATTCAACAAAGGCCACCTGTCCATTGGTGAGCTTCACTAAGTGTTGCTGTCCAATTGTTCCTTTTTCGAGTGAATGAACCTGAGATTCAATTTTTTTTGCCATCACTTGAAAGGATATTAGGTAAGTGATCATGACCAATAATGAAAATTTCATTTTAGTCCCTTTTGATAGTTGATAGGGGAGTCAGAGTGTCGAAGTACACTCTGACTCCAATGACTTATAGGATTTTTAGAAGTTCTCTTTCACAATACACTCGTGAATCTTGATAATCATCCGTTACGGTGACAGGGACTAAGCCAGGAGGATTGGTTACTGTATCTTGTTTTTCATGGCATAGCGTCCATCCTCTATCTACGCTCTCACCCTCACGTCGTGCCAAGACAAGACAATTTTCTTCCTGTCTCTCAACCTTTCTCAAGTGCCCACGCTCTTCGCATTTAGGATCAGCCGCATCGGAACCTTTTCTACAATCATAAAGTTCAATACGGCGATCGAGTTCTGAAACTAATGGATAATCGACATTTATCAGGTAGGCCAAATCAGGTCCATGATGACCTTTTTCGAAACACTTAATTGACCATCCATCTGAAGCATTGGCGAAAACCGAACCAACAAGCATTGAGGCTACAAGTAGAAATTTCATTATATTCTCCTTTGAAAAATTCCTTGAACGAACTCTAAAAGTGCTCAAAGAATCATGTAAAGGAGGCGCGATTAATCTTCATGATAAAAAAAGATTTATATTATTTCCTGATTTTTTTATTCGGATTAGTACTATGCTGCATGCACTTATCCATTTATTATAAACGTATGTGGTCACCCTATACTATCGGCATAGCTCCTCGAGTCCGCCCCCTTCAAACACAAGAAGGTTTGGGTGATCGATTGCGTTTAATTGCTTTTGCAGAAAGACAGGCGCACTATGCTTTTCTTGAAGCGGCAGAACGTTTTAAAGATGCTCCAGAAGAACTTGTGTCTTCCTGGAAATGGGTTGCTCAAGAAGAAAGTAAACATGAATCATGGTTACTGAAAAGGCTCCTAGAGATTGGACAGGACGTTGCTGCGGTACCCGTGAGTCTTAATCTTTATCATTCCTTTGCTGAATGCAAAACTGCACGAGATTTTGCTTTTTATATTGCTGACGCCGAGGAGAGAGGGCGGGTTGGTGCCGAGCGTTTTGGCGAGGTTCTGAATACTCGTGACCCTCAAACTGCTAAAATGTTTATGCAAATCGCTCTCGAGGAACGGGAGCATATCGCTTTAGTCGCTAAATTCTTCCCTTAATTTGTGATAATTCTTGTCGCGCCGGATAAAAAGTAATAAAAAATCAAAATGATTAATCACAATCGTAAAGACGTCGGCGCCCCACCTGATAAAGCTGCCTTTAATTGGTATCCTGGCCACATGGCCAAGGCGCTAAGACAAATTAAAGAAAAACTCAAAACAGTAGATATTGTTTTAGAAATTCGTGATGCTAGAGCACCGCTAGTTTCTGGAAATAAAGTTTTGGATGTCACTCTAGGAAGTAAGAGCCGTCTCATTCTTTTGAATAAAGTTAATCTTGCAGATCCGGAAATGATTGCGAAATGGGAAGTTTGGTTTAAAGAGCAAGGCATTCCTTATATCTTCGCTAATTGTTTTGAAAAGTCGGCGATGAAAAAAGTTATAGCTTTGGCTCGTAAGGTTGTGGAAGAGAAACGACTTGAATGTAATCCCGAGATGGTGGATCAAAAGGCGAAATTGCGCTTAATGGTGATTGGCCTTCCCAACACGGGAAAATCTTCCATCATTAATCAGCTAGCAAATAAAAAAGCAACTAAGGTTGCGGATAAACCTGGCCAGACTCAAGTTCAACAGTGGATCACGATTGATAAGGATTTGGAGCTACTGGATACTCCTGGAGTCATGCCGCCGAATATTGAAAGCGAAGAGCATGGACTTTGGCTAAGTGCTATTCACGCCATCCCTGATGCTATTGTGGGTGAAGAAGCTCCGGCAATTTTCATCGTTAAGTATTTTCTAAAGATAGAGTCTCCTGAGTTTAAGGAGCGATATAAGCTGGATTCGTTTGATCTATCTGTAGATGAAGCTTTTGAAAAAATTGCCAAGGCCCGAGGCTGT
>JBILYY010000216.1:0-4749 GCA_044377495.1 Bacteriovoracaceae bacterium
GACTGTTGACAAGAAAGCTTTTCTTGCCACAAAGGTTACTGCTGGTGGAATTGTTAACTTAGAAAGAGCAGTTGTTGCAGCTCAAATGACAAATTCTATGTCTGTTGAAGAGGCAGTTTCTCGTGCAAACATCCAAGTTAAAGATGCTTCAGTTGGTGTTAAATCAAATGTGAACGCAAAAGTTGTAGTTCCAATGCCTTTGTATCCAATGTTTAAATAACTTTATTGGTTTTCGGAAAGCGCCCCTTTTGGGGCGCTTTTTTTTTGTCCCGTTTTGCTTTAAACTAATCTAATGAAAAATCTATTTATCCTCCTGCTTGTTCTTTCCTCCTCTTTTGCTATGGCCATCGTGGATCCAGAAAACGGCAATAACTTTATTGAGTTCGCCGATTTGGAACCGTCAGGTAAGGATGAGAAAGCTCCTTATCTTCGCCGCTATTACAATTCTCTGACTGATTATCAAGGGATATTTGGTAAAGGATGGGCAAGTGACCTTGAAAGTAGAATTGAATTTCTCCCTAATAATGCCATCGCAGTTATTCCTTACGGTGCCGGTCGGGTCAGAGTTTTTGAAAATCAGGAATTCGTGCTTAGTCCTGATTGGAAGCTGCCTGAGCAAGTGAATGTGAGAGATAAAATTATCGGCCAATTAAAAAATGATAAAGCTTTTCGTTATAAGTGGCTTAAAGAAAATAATTATCTTGAGGCGAAAGCCCCTAAAACTTTTCCTGTGATGACTTTAGGAACTGAGACTTTGTCTTTTCAAAAAAATCAGTATCATTTTAAAAATTCAGCGGGTGAAACCTGGACTTTTAATCCTGCCGGCCAATTGGTGGGAATGAACATTCCAGGCGGTGGAGACTGGACGATTACCTATAAAAAAAACCTACCTGACAGCTTGAAAAATAGTGAACGGCTTTATGAGATTTCCTATGACAGTAATGAGCTGATTGAAAAAATTGTCCTTAAGAAAATGAAAATCAGTTATGTCTTTCTTAAAGGAGTCTTGCAAGAAAGTGTCGATGCTAAAAGCCAAAAATATAATTACACCTACTCCAGTTTGGGTCAGCTTGAGTCAATCAAAGGTCCTCTGGCCGATTATCAATTTGGTTACCTTCCAAACAACGGACGCATCTTTAAAGTGAACGAAAACGGGGTCGTAACTGAGTACTCCTATGACGAAAAGAAAATTGCCGGCGGTGAAGTTTTCACGACTTTGATTAAAGATCCCAAAGGGACTGAGAAAGTTGAATATACCTATCTGGGTCTGGACTCTGGAAGATATCTTTCCAAGTTAAAACAGATCAATGGCAGTATCTCGACCGAAACACACTTCAATCTGAATCGTCAGCCGATCAAAATTATCGCTCCGGAATTAACTCAGGACATTTTTTATGATCAGAGTGGGCGGATCGTTGAGATCAAACGGGCAGGCGAAGTCATTGGTAAGGTTACCCGAGACGAAAGGTCGGGAAAGATCACTGAAATCAAGGACCGCAATCAATTACGTAAGTTCACATATGACCTGCATGGCAAAATCTCTGCAGTCGATTTGAGTGACGGGGCCAAATTGAGTTTCACCTATAATCCGGACGGCTTTATTAAAACCGCTGATCTTACTGATGTTAAAGGTCTTTCAGAGGGTTTATTAACACCGATTTATGAAGGCGAGACCGTGACCCAGGTCCTGATTGATGGCAAAGTGCCGGCGAGCTCAGCTGATCAATTGCGGGCAGTAAGGTTCTATCAAGTCATTCACGAAGCCACTTCTCTTCCTAAGTACTAAGGGCATATTTTTCCAAAACTCCCTCAAGGCAATGATTCATCTTAGAATAGATGTAGGTGGAGGGATCTATGAAATATGTGCTTATCTTCAGTATTCTAATTAATATGGCAAATGCCCAGACTGGGATTAAAACCAGTACGGCAGCGACCGACAAGCGAGTTTTGATTTGTTGCGGAAAAGCGACTAACATCACCACTGCACCAACTACAACTACGACTAAACCTAATCTTCCAATTTCTCAAAAAGTTATAAAGCAATAATTATGAAAAAAACATCATCGCTTATTTTAGCTTCATTTTTATTTTCCCAGTTTGTTTCAGCTCAAACGCCGACACTTCATTCAGTGAGTGAATGGTCCAAGCAGAAAGCTCAATACGAAGCGGATAAAAAATCTAATCCCACTGCCATAGTTGGACGACCGCAATTATCTGAGAATGATAAAGCTGAAATAGGAACTTTTTTTTTACTTCACTCAATGGCGCAAAAAGGTTTGATTGGGAAAGCGGCCGGCATTTGTGTTAACTACACAAAAGGTGAAGATGGCGGGGGTGATAAAATTTCTTTTGGTATTAAGGGTGCGGCCGATAATGTCGGCTCTGCCGATTGTGATAAGTTGCCGGAAATTGCTAAAGCAGCTCCAATTGTTAAACAGATGGGGAAATTCTTTGAAAAAGGTTGTAACGGTAAAGCTGATTGTATGACCGTCAATGTAACTGGGTATTCAGATGGAATTAGAAAAAAAGATGCCTCAGATCCTAGCGCCTCTTTCAACTATAACCAGGACCTCGCAAAAAGTCGCGCTAACTGCTATCAAAGTACTATGACCGATGCTGGATTAAATAAATTCGGAGATTTTAATTCCCAAGGACGCTCGTCAAAATATGGGCAGTACCTGGACATCATGAAAAAGACCTACGGCGGTGACTCGGCCAAGTTTATAGCAAAACTTTCTAAAGATGATAGAGATTTTTTTGAACCACTTTTTAAAAAGTATGGCCAAAAATATAATATTAAATGTGATCGTCGTCGTGTAACGGTGATGGATTTTGAATTTAACTCCAGCCAGGTTTCAGTTAATCAGGAGCCTGGAAAATCGGGTCCTAATTTGTATTCCGGTGGACAAGAATTCAGTAAAGCCTCATTCATGGATGCGGCCTTACAGATCGCTTCAGTGACGAAAGAAAATTTAACTCTACAAGATGATGCCACGATCGATCAAACCATTACTAAAATGCTTCAAAGAAATGGTATCAATGACCCGGCGGTGATTGATAATTGTAAAAATCCACAGACTCGTGATGCTTTGAAATATTTTTCTGCACGAATGAACGAGCTGTCGGCAACTGATAGGGCCGATTTTTATGCCAAGGTTGACGGCGGAAATCACGCTAAGATCATGGCCAATGCAATTGCGCAAAATCCGAATGCCATCTCTGTTACGGATCTGGTACCAGCTCCAACATCCTCTGAAGGAAGACTCTTTAAGGAAATGACGGATTATTTTGATCCTTATAAGAGAAATAAATCTAGTTTTATGAAGCAGCCGTTTAAATATCCAGGTCTATTGTCAGGTGGTATTTCTTCGACTCCGCTTAACTGCTTCAGTGCTAAAAATGCTGTGCAAAGTGTGCTTAACAGGGATGCTGGTCGTCTCGCAAAGGCTTGTAAGCCGGTTGGGCATAATACAATAGACGATAAACTGTCAGTGGAATTTGAAGGAAAAGAAGGATTCCATATTGGTTGTGGTCGATGTAATTCAGGACTGGAGTTAAATAAAGGTTTAGACGGAAAACTTCATCACACTTATAGGCCACGTGATAATCAAAGTATGAAATCCGGAACTCAGCCATCTGTGAAAGCTCAGAAACTTTATCCGCTGGCACCAGATCAGATGCAAGCATTCGCAGAAAAACTTCTGACTTTCCAAGTAGATCCTCTGGATCCTGTTGCTGATAAAAAATACCTCAAGCCAGATAAAACTTTTATGTCCACTGCTCAGGCCTGTATTGATGATATGAAAGCCTTTCAGGCAGCGATCAAAGAGATGGTGGGTGCAGGTTCTGATAAGAAAATTAAGAATAGTAATATTGATTTTCAAAATCTCTATGTGAATTATACTGAGATGAACATAGGTGCTTCCGGTTGTAAGGATATCTTTTCGCGGAAAGTGAAAATGGATCCGGAAGAAAGCAAATTATTTACTAAACTGTTTGTTCCTAACAATGAGTACGCTCGAGAATACATAACTGGTGTTTATCAAAGAAAATACGGAAAAGACGGCGCTAAAGTCGCTGATCCGAATGTGGCCTACGATGTTTTGAGAAATCCACAAAACCACTACGAAGAAAAGTTTTACTCGGTTCAGGGTTTGCTACATGACTCAAAAGATCAATCCTCTCACATGACACTCGGAGGACTTAAATCTCCTGCTTACTATATTCTTAAAGATTGTAAGTGTGATGATCCGAACCTAATGGATAAAGTCGCTAAAAATGGAGAGTTCCATCAGATGGACACCATGCCTTTAAAGGAAAAAGTCGCTTCCTCAGGGGATGCTTGTATCGTTTCTTTGCCGGTTCCAACTTCATGCATGGTGGAAATCACCAATGCTGATGATGGCTCACCAGATGGCACAAAAGATCCGGTCATTAACTGGTTGGATGCGGATGGCGCGGACGTCAGCACAGTTCTTCAAGGTGGACTTGGGGATCTAAACAAGAAGATCAACGAACTCAATTCAAATTTTGATTTTGATAATTCATGTCCTCCAGGTGATGCCTTGGCCAAAGCTGAGGCGGTTGTGAAAAGTCTGGGTTGTGGTGAAAATGATGACATAAAACTTCCGCATCCAGAAGATGAGTTCGCAGACTGCAAAGAATAAAAAAAAAGGCCCTCTTTCGAGGGCCCTTTTTTTATTTAAATCGCTTAATTTCACCATTCTTCAGTTTGGTTTTATATTCAAC
>JBILYY010000217.1:0-4733 GCA_044377495.1 Bacteriovoracaceae bacterium
TTATGGGGACCGACTGATCTGAGATCGGCCTCTCGTTTAAAACCATAAAATTGCTCCAAGTCTTTGATTGAGTATTTCTCAATTCCCGCTCGTAGACTTTGGCGAGTGATAGAGTAAAGATCTACATAAGTCTCTTCACGAAGTAATTGGTCAATTTCTGCTTCTTTGACACCATAGCGTCCCATCAGTCGCTTGAGTGCTGACGGTTCATACGGAGCATAGTGATATATCTTCATCTGAGGAAAGTATTGTTTACGTTGAATAACGACATCAATGAAACTTTCAAAAGCTTTTTTCTCGCTTTCAAAATCAAAACACCACTGAGAGAAATAGGTCAGCTTCCCCGAATTATCTAAAAAGTAATAACCCCAAAGATATTCAAGTCCTGCATTACCGTAAAAAGAATCACCTTCTAAATCAAAGAAGAGATCTCCGGCCGAAGATTCAGGTAGGCGAGTCAGACCACGCTCCATAACAATGGGGAGCATCTCAAACTTGGGCTTACCAGATTTGCGTGCATCTAATTGCATGCGTGCCTGCTCACGAGCATTATCTAAACTCTCAGTCGAGAGGGCCACTTTAGTCGTAGCAAGATTCTCCAGTGTCTTTATTCCCACCTCTGTAAGCTCTTTCCTCTGACTGGTGGTGAGACCGGCCACAAAGGAGAGGTGATCATCACTGCGACGGCGATCATTACATACCTCAAACCACTTACACACATCACAATGAAGACGAGGCTCGGGGTAGTGGCCCGTCTGTTCTGGTTTTGTGCAATTTTTTGGGTCATATTCGGCCATGGTTGAAAGAAGAGATGATTTAATCAACCGGTAATAAGCATTAAAATCATCAAGACGATACATCTCTGGATTGAAATTGGTCCCTGGTGTGACGATCGCCATATGCTCGGGAAGGATTCCCTGCATGACAGAGAGCATTTCTGAATAAAGACAGAGCTGCAACAGGCTTGTGGCCTTGGTTTCACGAGAAAGCTTAGTGTCCACAATCTCGTAGCTATAGTTACCAAGATTACTTTTGAGATTCACTTTTCTTAAAATATCAGCACGGCCAAAATACTGATCCATCTTAAGAGTCGCCTGAACTATCACATCATGACCGGCTTTCATCGCCGACAGGGTACGTTCTACACCAGACTGAAAATCTTTATTGGCGGCAGAATCATCGAGCCTCTTCATATCTAGACCTAGATCAGTGAGATGTTTGATGTAGGCTTCCTCGTGCTCAAAGCCGCGCTGTTGGACAGCATCGGCGTGAGGATTATTAAATGGAGGTGCTTTAATATGATTATGTGCCAGTAGCAGATCAAGCTCCGTCAGATGACGACAGCTTAAAAAATTACTGAGGTCTGAAGCCGAAATTTCGATTAGGTCTTGTTTCTTACGCATGGACGTCCTTTTTAGACATCTTATAGGGTGACTTGGACAAATTGTGTCCACTCTTATCGGGGTAGGTGATCCGATTCTTAAATTGAAAATGGTGGACAAGTTTTGTCCACCCAAGATGCTAAAATTCCCTAATAAAAGGGAGTTACTGTATGAACCGGTACAAAAAAGAACAATTAAAGAAATACACCCCGGAACAGATCAAACAGTTAGATGCGAACCAGATGCAGCAACAATTTGAAGATGCGACTAACTTCCCTGAGCTCTATTCCTTCATGTACGACAGCTTGGTTGATATTTCAGATCGTAATAATGGTATCAGTCCCATGACAAAAGAATTTCGAGCAAAAATGCGGGAGAGATATGAGCGTGGTGACTATCCAGATAGACTCCATAACCTGGTTCTAATGGAATTGAATCTCAAACATCCGAAGGAGTAACTCTATGAATAACTTAAAACCGATTGATAAGATTATTGCATATACCAGCTCTCATGATACGGGTGCAATTACTGCTTATCAAAGTCACCAAACCGAAGATGAAAACCAAATAAGAAATAGACGACTCATGGCCAAATTAATGCTTAAAAATTATTTTGTCTCCTCAATAAAGGGAAGCTTCATTGAGAACAATGGCTCTTCTAATGAAAAAGAAATTGCAGCAGAAATATTTTTCGTCGTAGATCTAAAGAATAAGGGAGTACTAAGAATTGACCTGGGAAATCTTGGTCAAGAGTTTGGACTAGACTCCGTTCTTATCATCCCTAAAGGTAGTGACGTTTCTTATCACTTGGAAACTGAGTTTTTATCCAAGGTAAGGTTTAGGCCCTTTGTATTTAGTGAGGAAATCACTGAGCATCAGTCACCCACCAATGTCATGGGGAAGTGGGCTGCGGGGCTAGCATCTAAATGATTAAATAGCCTTAAAGGCATCCATTTAAATTTCAGGGCCAGACATCCTTTGTCTATCCTCGTCTGTAGAATTTTCTGAAATGATCAAATTCAGGAGTTCCCATGGCAAAGATGACAGATATTGGTTTCATCACTAATCACGCAAAAGAGACCTTTAAAAAATTAAAAGAAAATCATTCAGGCCCTAGATCCTACTTAGTCTTTTCATCCCGTTCTGGGCAAGGAGGATTAAAATCTGGAATTGATCTATTCAGTGAGTTCCCTGAGATGTTTCTGCCCGAAACGATAGTTCAAAAAATAGCTGATAAACTTAAAGATAAGGAGAGATTCGCAAAACAGCTCACAACTAAAACTGATGAGGCCGGAAGAAAGATGAGGGAGTTAAATGGTAAATTCTCACCACATGATGAAAAAGAAATTAGCGTCCTCAAAACAAACATAAAATTAATTGAGAATGATATCAATGAACTTCTACCAGAATTAACTGTTAAGGATGACGTATTTGTTGAGATTCGCTTTGAGCAGCTAAACTTTGAATTCATTCAAAAACTAAAAGAAGATCCGCTGGTGAGTCAGGAGTATACGATTAGAGAGGGGAGAAGCATAAAGGTCGTCCTCTTTAGAGTAAACGAGGTAGAGGTTAGCGAGGGCTGAAAACCTACTAGCTTCTGCGTTTAAGAATTTCTATCCTCAGTCACTTACCCTAATGCAAGCGTCTTCGATCAATAACTTCTTTGCCTAGAATCTCTTGGTTTTGAGCCCCTCTTTGGGAATGGAATTCAAGTAAAGAGATCAAACATACAAGCATACATTTTAAACTCTAACGATTAAACGGAAGCGACCCATGCGTTTCATAAATATAAGAAAACTTAGTCATGTAAATCCAATCGAGACATTTCCAATCTTTTCTAAATATTGCGTGGGGAACATTATGAAAAGCATCGCCAAGATCAGATAGGTGCATTTCCTCTGCCTCTCGCCCAGAACCACGAAGCCATATAAAGAAATCGTATAACCTATCGGCCCACAAACTTTCTAATTCAGAATCAGTTAACGTGCTTTGATCAAAAGGAATAAATTTATCGCGCTCATCTTGTTCTGACATATTTTACTTCATTAGCCTATGCAACTTAAAAAAAACTTCCGACCTGGGATCTATCTGCTGAATTATCGCCTG
The DNA here is from genome assembly GCA_044377495.1 of Bacteriovoracaceae bacterium. Taxonomy (GTDB): domain Bacteria; phylum Bdellovibrionota; class Bacteriovoracia; order Bacteriovoracales; family Bacteriovoracaceae; genus Peredibacter. Next base: position 3,489 of record JBILYY010000217.1, read on the forward strand.
AACTTCCTCTACCTTAAGACGTATATCTACTTCTATGGCCTTATTGAGATAATATTTTGCAGGAATGCCAGGAATGATTGATATCATCCCCATATCCTCCATTTCAATCATGTCCCGCTCAACCGTCTTTCTCGAAACATCCAGATGAATCCTCTTTAAAAGTGCCTCATGAATTTCACTAATCGTAACAGGGCAGCCCTGCATGCGAAGGTAAGACTTCGTTTTGTCCATTCGTAATATTTTTTTACTCATGTGGCCTAACTCGTTTTAAATCCATAAAGAATTATTTTGTTAATCTTGGGACAACTATTTCTTATCAGGATGATCCTTTCACAGATCATTCATCTGGATCTTTTGACGGTGGGAGTAATCGTGTACCAAAGCCTAACAACTTCTCTATGTCTGTTCTTCGATCCTTTGCTCCATAAATTGCAGTGTGCTTGGGCGTAATGATGTATGAGGTTGACCAATCTGGACGACGTCGTCCTGGAGTAACTTTTTGTACAGTCACTTTTAAATATGGTTTCTTTCTAGCCATGGGAATAACTCCTTTGATTAATTTTCATTTCCCTTTATACAAATATCTCATATGCACATATCAAAAAATGATACCCTTAAACTTCCTAATTTCGGGCAGTTGGGAATCACTTAAGATCGAGGCAAACTATTCCGATCAGGTATCTATGTTGAGCGGAAAATATCTTCAAAATAAGCGTTACTTTGTTAAGGAATATCTAAATGATGGGGAATTTGGTCGCATACATGCGTGCGAAAATACTGAGCTTAAAACGCAACTTGCAATTAAACAGCTTTTCGTTCCCGACAGAGAAGCTTTTCTTAGAGAAGCCAAAGCATGCTTCTTTCTAGTTCATGAAAATATATGCTCCATTAAAGACTATTTTGAAGAGGACGGCGGGTTTTATCTCGTAATGGAGCTACTTCAAGGTAAGGACCTGGAAAAGATCATAGCCTTTGCCAAGATCCTAACTACTGAGCAGACCCTTCTTGTAGTGAAAAAAATTGCAGAAGCATTAAAGCATGCTCATAGTCCGACTAGTCAAAAGCCGAAAATTTTACATAGAGATATAAAGCCCGCAAATATTTTTATTACTCAAGACGGTGAAGTCAAATTACTAGATTTTGGAATTGCAAAGTGTTTGGATGAAGTTAATCCTTCTAAGACTCAAAATGGTCATACACCGCAATACTCAGATCCGGATCTTTGGAAAAATTATCAATACTATT
>JBILYY010000098.1:0-12959 GCA_044377495.1 Bacteriovoracaceae bacterium
TTTGGTTTTATATCTATCACCCTACTCTTCCTAAGGGCAGTTAATGGATCCATTTCTGCGCCTTCGAGGCCTTCAACCTTTTGCACCTTTTGTGTAAAGTCATCAATGACTTCGACCATGTATGATAGGTCAGGACCGATAATTTTAAGGGAAACGTCTGCTCTAGAGCCTTCCAACATTTCATTAAAACGCATTTCAATTGGTTGGGTAGAACTAATTTCCTGCTGAAATCCCAAAGAGATGATATCCTTTTTAATCTTTTGAAAAAGCTCTTCCTTGCTTTTCATCGTCCAAAGATCACGATCTTTTTTAAGAATAATGAAAGTATCCGCGAGGTGAACACCCATTGGATCAGTTGCTGATTCAGGGGTTCCGAGTCTTGAAAAAACAAATTCAACTTCTGGGATTTGGGCAATTTTCTTTTCAACTAACATTTGCTCTTTCAGTGCTTCTGCCAATGAAATTTTTGAATTTCTAGTTATGTTAACGACCAAATCTCCCTCATCAAGCTGAGGAATAAAGTCCGACCCTAGTTTCAAAAAAAGCAAAGCGCTGATGATTGCCAGCACTAGTCCAGAGCTAATTAGTAATTTGGGTCGATCAATAATTTTTTCAAGCGATGGCCGGTAAATTGATTTTATTTTTCTAAAGAACCAGGTATCGTGTTCCCCGCCCAATTCTGCTGGAGGAATTTTGATAAAAAGAGAAACAAGAACTGGTACCAGAAAGATGGTTAATAATAGAGACCAGCCTAAAGTCATAAGAACGGTGTAGGCCATGGGACGAAACATTTTCCCTTCAACTCCTTCCAAAAGAAGAATCGGCAAATACACTAACATAATCATTAACAGACCAAAAATCACAGGTCGCATAACCTGCTTGGCCTTACTTGCGACAATCTGATCTTTATTAAGGTGTGCCCGCTCTTCAGGAGTAAGACTATAAAAACTTGCAACGAGAGTTTCAACCAATACGACAGCTCCATCGACTACCAGACCAAAATCAATTGCACCCAAGCTCATGAGATTTCCGGAAATATTAAAAAAATGCATTCCAAGAGTGGTTCCCAACATCGAAAGAGGAATGATTAAGGAAACAATTAACGCCGCTCTAAAGTGACCCAACACCAGCAGAAGAATAAAAATAACCAGGATAGCACCTTCAGCTAAACTTTTAAGAACTGTTTTAAGTGTTGAGTTAACCAGAAAACCACGAGAATAAAGTTTTGAGTACTTCACGTCATCAGGCAATTTGATTTTATCCATTATTGCTTCAACAGAAGCACTAACAATTCTGCCATTACCTCCACTTCTCATCAAAACCGTGCCAAGAACAGTTTCCTGCCCATTTAATGTCGCACTCCCTAATCTTGGGGCAGCATCAATGGAGACCGTGGCGATGTCTTTGAGAAGGACTTGTTGGCCGTTAAATTTTTGAATCAGGCCTATTGATTCAACGTCACTTAAATTTTCGAGAACAGTTGTGGCCTTAATAATCAGGGCTTCCCTGTCCACCACAATGCTACCGCCACCAAAGCTTTCGCCCAGGCCGGATAATTTTGTTTGGACTTTATCAATTGTCAGTCCATATTGATTGAGGAGATGAGGATTAATATTTATATGAAGCTCTTTCTTGAGACCTCCATTTGAATCCACATCTGCAACATCTTTCACCTTTCTCAGGACCGGTCTGATTTGAAAATCTTGAATCTCACGAAGATAAAGCATTTGATCACTATGAGATTTTAAAAGCATTGGTGAATTTTCTTTCAAGTCTAGTGAGTACATAAAGACTTCACCAAGGCCGGTGGATATTGGTGCTAATTCGGACTGGAGTCCTGTCGGCATTTGTCCCGAAGCTGTTTGCAATTTTTCGGAAACTTGTTGGCGGGCCCAATACACATCAGTTCCGTCATTGAAAATCAATGTTACCTGCGATAAACCAAATTTTGATATAGACCGCATATCGTGCAAATCCGGAATTCCCATCATTTCGTATTCGATTGGCTGAGTGACAGTCAATTCCACTTTTTCTGGGTCCAGACCCAATGTTTTGGTGTTGATTACCACTTGTACGTTGGTAATATCTGGAACAGCATCGACTGTTAAATCACTCACCAGATAAATTGATGTCGAGAGAAAAATTATGGTTAAAATGAGAACCCAGAACTTATTGGCCAAGGCCCAATCGATCTGTTTATCCAAAAATGAAATCTTCATTACTTCGTCCCCCAAAATAAACTCTCATTCCTCATTAACTGAAGAGTGCTCAGGTTCTCTAGGTAGGAAAGCCAGGACATAAAAACCTGGTCTATCACTTCATGCGACTGAGTCTCGGCTTGAAGAAATGTATTCACATCCAGTACACCTTGCTTAAAGCCAGATTCAGCGTCTCTAATAGACCGCTCATTACTTTGAATAAACTTCGTTGGAAATCTTTTGAACTGCTCAAGACTGGTTAAAACTAAATCAATTTGATTTTTATGTTTCATTGTTAGACGTCTTTCAGCTTCTTCTAAGTTTTTCTGATCACGCATTTCTCGAACTTTTGATGCTTCGACGCGATTACTTCCTGTATCCCAGATAGGAATAGTAATTCCCAAAATTCCGTAGGTGAAATGGTTTTTCCGTTCAACATTTTCAACCCGGTATCCTCCCCCAACAAAAAGGTCTGGTCTTTTTTCTTTTACAGCGATCTCACGTTCCAGCGAGGTTATCTTTAATTTGTTTTGGGCCTGGATCAATTCTAAATCGCTTAAAGTATTCAATTGAAAATTTGATACGACTTGAGAGATTTCAGGAATCACGAAAGCAATCTCAGAAGCCTCTACTTTTTTACCAATCCAGAACTCAAGATCATTTTGTGCCATTTGTAGATCAAGTTTTTTCTGATCCTGCATCTTTTCAAGTTGCATCAGGATGCTTGAAATGATGGAGTGCTCGACTCTATGTTTAACACTCACTCTTGGCCTCGTTTCTAGATACTGTTGTACGAGCCGGATCCGCCTTGCTCTTTCTCTTCCATGGTTAAAAAGCTCTTGAGTCACATGTACTTTCCACCCCGCCAATATTGCTTGATGGGAAACCCAATTTTTAAAGTACTCATTTTGTGATTTTTGCATTCCACTAGCAACTTGGGCCATGTCTCGTTTTAATGAAAACTTATCAGAGAGAGGAATCGCTTGAGTTAAACTTATCTCAGTGGTGGAAACTTCGGTGGTCCCGTATTTTAAAGTCCCGAACTGACCCATCATTTGGGGATTCTGCCATTTGCTTTTTTGTTTGGAATCATAATGTAGAGCGCGCTCTTCCATTTCCTGAGCACTTAAGGAAGACGATCTTTCAATCGCCAGTCGCTGGATTTCAGAGACCGAGATTGAATGAGCATCAATTGATGCTAGTGCCAATAAACATAGGATTACTTTATTCATCTCTCGTTTCCTTTTAAAACTTTTCCCAGCGAATCATAAGTTGTTGAGTCAGTGTGGTCATTATAAGTAACCCTCAATTTATTTGAATGATCTGGCACAGTGTCAGATCGCCAATTTGGGCATAACATTGTATTCAAATTTTTCATGGAACCTTTTTGAGACAACTGAGATAACTAGACGGCATCCCACTTCGAGAGAACTGGGCTCAAATTCCCAGAAGTCATCTTTGGCCACCAGTTCGATTGAATTGTTGGTTTCTAAAACACGCTTAAGATGTCTCGCTCTCTGCGCCTTTCTCTTCAAGAGATTGCAAGTGGCCATTACATCAACTAAGGCAGGCGAGGCCCGTAATCCATTAACATCTGTGACTAAAACTTTACCTTGATTGTCGCTTACCAGTATTTCCGAGCAAAAAATAAGCCCACAGGTTTTAGCGGAGCGAAGGAAGGTCTTATCCTTGGACTTATAGACTTTCACGGACGAGCAAGCTGAGGCAAAGAATAAAGTCGCAAGTAAAAATGTCGTCATGAAACGAGACATGATAATCCTCCCAATGATTTACTTTCCAATCATCGGTGTCATCGTGTCCTTGGACAATTGGGCGTATGTCTTAAGCTGGGACTATCGGTAAAATAAAAATTATCAACGTTTTGTCATAAGTCTTTCTGATTTCAGCTATTTCCTCCATAGAAAGACCTTAAATAGGGAGTGAGACCTAGTCTTTTTCAATATGGGACAAATGCCTGATTCCTTCTGTATTCAAGTCAGAACAAGAGATTCGCACTCCTTTTGTTTTTTATTTAGGTCAACTGGATTAGAAATTTATTTGAACAAAAAAAAGAAGGGACCCTACTGGTCCCTTGCTTTAAAAGTCACGAAGTTGGCAAGTTTTCTCAATCGCCAAGGTCGGATTATAGAATTGATTTTAGCTGGTCTTGTGTGAGCGCTGAATGATTAAAGTTTGTCTCATGAAGATGCTCTGTATCAACATTACTTCCCCAGATATATGTTCCAAAATCTGCGTCCAAATTGAGACCCGAAAAGAATTCAAGATTATTTTTGAAATGCTGTTCAGTTATTACCTGATGCTTATACGTCTGAAAATAACCTTTTAAAAATGCTTTAAGACCACCACTATCCTGAAGTTTGTAATCAAGGTATGCCATAAAAGCCGCACCGAGAGCGTAGGCGCGCTTATCAGTATTTCTTTTGTAAACTGACTGCCCTCCAAGATCACTTCCACCAAAGCCAGGTGTCGGATTTCTTTGGTATCCCTTATCTCTCCAACTCGCAATGGCCTCATCTATCCAGCCTGAGTTTCCATTTGCCGGCATCACACCTTTAGCAAAATAAGAATGAAGCATTTCATGATCAAGCGCCCCGAAAGAAGTAGCAGTAGCACCTGAATGCTCCATCCCACCAGTTCCAATCATTGTTCCATAACCAACAAAATTATCATGTGCCCAAGGACCATAGTCTGCTTCAAGTTCTTTAATTACACGCAGGGCCTCTGGTTTGAATTTTCTCGTTCGTCTTTTCCACGGAGAATAAACCGTCATAGGAATTTCTCTTCCAGAGATTGATTGATAAGTGAAGTCCAACCTTTTCATCCATCCTTTTGGAGTCATATGATAGAAAGGGCAAGAAACCGTGAAATATTCAGGAAACTCTATCTTCCAACTTACTTCAGATGTTTTTGTGACTTTACCATTCGTATAAAAGTCCTGACTGGCCTTCTCAATGCCTAAAAAATTCACATTCAACGTCATTTGGTACTGATCGTATTCGAAATTAGAAGGAACATATTGTTCAAGAAATAATCGATCCTTTAAATCACGAATCCAGAAGGCGCTTGATGCCACCCCAAAGTCGGTATGAAATGAGACATTTGTGTCGATAACATTTTCAATTTCAAGCGTATGTATCCCAGGATTTACAGCTGTTGTTAGTTGACGAAGTTTTGAAATCCCTCCAGGGAAGGATATCAAGTTTTGTTTAACTTTCTGTCCATCAAGTACTACCGAATCAGGAAAAGGTACAAGATCAAACAGCGGTTTCCCTACAGTCTTTGCTTCAAATGTAATTTTTGATTTAACCGTAGTCACTTCATTAATCGTGTCATAGGTAATGTTATATTCAGCAGTTTTAAAATCTACAAATACTGCACGGCCATTTGCAGAATCAAAATCAGGAGGAGAGAGATGGAGATTCGCGTAAACGTTAGCTGTAAAAAGTACTGCTACGAAACCTATTATTTTCATATTTGATCCTTAGAAGTCTTGTACTCACATGCCTTGGTGAGAAACCATTTATAAACAGGAAACGTTGCTCCAGGAAGGGACTTTTCTGGATGGTATTGAACGCCTAGTGCTGTCATATTTTTGTATTCAATCGATTCTGCCACTTTTCCATCATTAGAATACGAACTTATATTCACATTCGGAAAATCATTTTTATGTGTTTCATAATAATCAACTCTCACACCCTGATGATGCATTTTATATCCAGAGAAATTTTTATCACCGTAGATAGAACTCATTAAGCTGTCTGGATCTGTAATATTAACTTTATCAAATTTGTAACGACGATTGGGAATACCAAGTTCTGTTTTGATATCAAGGTAGAGAGGCACACCTTGAGCGACAGACATCATCTGCATCCCGCGACAAATCCCAAGGAGAGGAAGTTTTTTATACTGTGCCCTAAATGTGTAAAACAATTTTAAAAGAGTATATTCAAAAAGATCTCTCTTTCTTCCCTCTTCGGTGAATTCGACAAGGTTTAAATTATTTTCAGTATAGGTTCTTAATTCATCGGTTACATTTTTCAGATAGAATTTGGGATGAATATCAGCTCCACCAGGCACCAAGATTGAGTCAACCATCGCCAGTGATTCAGAGACGTCTTTATTAAGAGAAAGATTGATAATTTTTAGCCTGTAGCCCAAGCGTGCGGCAGCTGCTTTCAAACGAGAACGATAAAAAAAATCACATTTATAAGTGCATCCAACGATTATTTTTTCATTGGCCGGCAGTTTACATGAGGCCTGAACATATGAAGCTGAGAAGAGTATTGGGATAAGGAGGATGAGTATTTTCATAAGAAAGCCTTTCCTATAATGTTAAAACAGACTCTCACCTACACAAAATCGGAAACGCATCAGGCAAAAACTACTCCCTTACAAACTTGATTAAGCCAATGCCGAGAAGCGTTAATGGTGAATCAATATCCGTAAGAGTTGCCTGCTGGAAGATTACTCCCTCTGGGCCTATGCCCGGAGCACCGTAAAGCAGCGCGTCACTGTTTTTATAGTCAACTCGCGCAAGTCCTTTATCAGTCTTGACTATGTCTCCTTGCGTTAACAATTTTTTGAGTTCACCTTTTTCATATACCCAAACTGCCTTCCTTCTTTCTAGATCCAAGCCTCGAAAAACCAAAACACCATTTCTCATTTTGGGAGAAAAATAATCAAAGCTTATGAGGTCATTGCCGGCGCGCGCGACCTCCGTCATTTTCCCTTGGCTAATTATAACCAGCGCCTCACTTTGATCATCCGTTACAACTAAGGCCACTGCACCTTGATCAATAGCATATTGGTGGCGAAAAGATTTGAGCTTCGAAGTCGATAGAGCATCTCTATCTTTAAGAATTGTATGAAAATCCCCATCCCATAAAATTAATTCATCTGGCGCATTTTCATTCAAATGATTCCGCCTTACTTTAATGACAAATTCTCCCTCAACTGATGAGACAGGAGGAAATATATGGGACACATTTTCGGCATAGAGAGAATTAATCGTATGATTCTTCCAGCTTTGAAGTTTTTTCGTTTCTTCCTGAAGCCGATAAATATAACTTTGATTTTTTACGGCCGTAAAAGAATCAATCAAAGCAAAAACTGGTCCGAGATTTTTTAAATTAATCACATTCAATTTTGCATTTTGATACTCAAATAAATGACTTACACCTGCCTCACTGAACTCATACCAGTTGGCCTTTCCTTCAACTTCTTTTGGGTGAGAAAAAAGTCCATATTCACTGGTAGCGAGAATTTCAAATTCGGGACTCCATCTAACCATCAACGAATTACCTTCGCCGTTTAGACAGCCCAAGAAGACACCTTCTTTAGTCGGTTGTGGTTCAGAGGAGAAACAATAAAGTCCATCAGGAGCATTGAAGGAATCCACTCCGGAATAACGGGCAACTAATTCAGGCTTTCCGTAGTGAGCATAAGAAGTAAGAGAAAAAAGCATCGATATAATAAGTGTTTTCATGATTCTATTATAACTACTCTTTTTTGTATCAATTCCATCATTTTCTTACCGATAGACTTATTATGAATAAAGGTCCCATTGTTGAACTTTCCGCTCAGTTAAAGGATATCGCTAAGGATTTGAGTTTCCTAGGACACCCACGTTATCCATTAAATAAACTCACTAAACTTTTTCCACAACATCAGGCGTTTATCAGTGAGCTTGAAGATGTTTCTATTCCGTTTGGCGTAAACGTTAAGGCCAAACGCTTAGCGATGGATAAATTCCTAACCGATCTTGAGCAAGCTGACATTACCATGGCCATGAAACAAATTTTCACTCAAAGGCTAGAGGACTACCACACCCTGCTCTCCATGATGGAGAACTTTGATAATATGTTTTTTTACGATCACTGCACAAAACTCTACGGAACGTCTCACCAGTCGACACAAAATAATTCGTTTCTCTATTTTATGGAAAAGATCCCAGATTTTTGCGTCCCAGATGTTGGTGAAAAAAACCTTAAGGGTGAAGCAGCAATGAATTATTTGCGAACCCGTCTTAAGGAAACCTTTGTTGATACTGACATTGAAGTACGGCCATCAACCTCACTTCTTTCCGATTCTTCGGCCGGAAGAAAAGTACTCAAACTTAATCCTTATAAAAGCTATTCAACACAGGCGCTAGACATCTTTTTAGTCCATGAAGGTTGGGTTCATTTAGGTACTTCTCTAAATGGAGCAGCACAAATTGAACATCCTTGGCTATCAACCTGGGCACCAAGGACAACCTTTTTACAAGAAGGGCTGGCGGTGCTGACAGAACTTATCACTGGCTGCATGACTCATGAGCGTTGGAGTAAAGTCATGCTTCGCCATCTTGCTACAACGATGGCCGAAAGAGGATCGAACATTCAGGATGTTTATTCTTTTTTACGTCATCATGACTTGGAAGAACTCGATGCATTTAAATTGGCACTAAGAGTTTTTCGAGGTGTTCCCCTAGATGGGGGAATGGCCTTCACTAAAGAACTCCTTTATCTGCATGGTATGGTGCAACTCCTCTATCATTTAGAATTCTATCAAAAAGATTTGAAGTCACTATGGGTGGGAAAACTTTCGTTTGGAGAGCATGTCATGTTAATGGATCATCCCAATGACATGCATGCCAACCTACGCTATTACCCAATTGGCCTAGAAGATCCTTTAGTGAAAATGCGATTGAAAAAGCTACAAGAACTTTCATACTCGTTATTTAAAAGTGGATTCCTATAATAAGTGTACTGTTTTAGTCTAAGGACCATAAAGTTCCGCCGATTAATGACTTTGCTTAAACTCTGACAATTACTATAATGAAAATAATGATTTTATAGACCACAATGCATCTTTTAACATAAGGAATTTTTATGAAAATTTTGTCTTTGCTAACACTATTTGTACTCTTTGCCATTTCTTCTTGTTCTTTAATGAATAAATCTTGCTGTGCCAAGAAAGAAGCCGTTACTTGCGCAAAAACAGACTGCAAAATGGCCTGTTGTGATAAAGATAAAAAATGCTCAGATGGATCTTGCAAAGAAGCTGCATCTTGTGCAAAAGGAATTACTTGCACGATGCCAGATTGCAAAATGGCTTGTTGTGATAAAGATAAAAAATGCACTGATGGATCTTGCACAGATGCGAAAAAAGATTGCAAGGGTGATAACTGCAAGAAAAAGCCTTAAGTTCATTTAAAGGACACCTATGAAATTTCTAGCAACGTTATTGCTACTCCTCTCTTTAGGAAGTGAAGCAAATGAATGTGCTCAAGACGCTAAAAAGTTTTGTGCAGGAACTGATCCAGGCAAAGGTCAATTGGCCAAGTGCCTAGATGACTACCAAGGACAACTCTCTTCGGCTTGCGCCAAAGAATTAAAAGATTTCAAAACAAAAACTGGAAAAAAGAATCCTTGTTTTGAAGATTTGGCAAATTATTGCGCTGATGTCCCGACTGATAGTAGAAAGCTTGAATACTGCTTACTCAAGAATGAAAGCCGTCTGAGTCAAATGTGTTCAACAGATTTTAAAAAGAAAAAATCTAATATTATTGTCAAAGATGTTTGTGCTCAAGACATAGTTAATACATGTTACGCCACAATATCTGAACCTGAAGCTGCGACTTCAAGATGTCTTATTAAGAATAGAACGAAGCTCAGCGGATTTTGCCAGAAGAACGTGGACAAGAGAATCGCGGAGATGAAAAAATCGAACCCTTGTTTTGATGAAACCGAAAAATACTGCCCGACACAGGCGGTATTCGTCGACATTCATGAATGCATGGAAAAGAAGCTCAATGTCCTAACGCCAAATTGTAAAAAAGTTGTTCAGGAAGAGATCAACAAAGAACTCGCGAATCCTTGTTACATGGACCTCAGAAAACACTGTAAAAGAGGCTTAACAGCTACAGATCAACACCACTGTCTGACCCTAAACGAGAAAGAGCTTTCAAACTCTTGCCGACAATTCCGAGTTACAGAATCTACGAAGATTAAAAAGATGGTGGAATTGTGTGAGCCAGACCGTTTAAAAATTTGTCCTAAGGCACCCTTCCAAAACGGAATGGTTCTTAAATGTTTGAAAGAGAATATCTCCAAAGTCTCTCCAGGTTGTAAGGGACTTCTCTAGTCTCATTAAATTCTTAACTTCATTTGGGTTGGTAGTTAATTCTACCAACCCTTTTTTTTCATCTAAATAAAGTGTTTCGCAAGGACTTCTGCCATTTTCTCAGGGGTTGTGCCATTTTTAGAGGCAGCAGCATCAAGAACCGACTTCATATTACCAGCTTCATAAGCATTTTCGATTGTTTTAAGATCAGCACCGATCATTTCCGTTACATATGCGTTCGTATCTTCGTTCGTAAGCGCTCTCTTTGAAGCATATTTACGAAAGTGGTTAGAGGCTTTTGCAATTTTAAGTGATCGCTCAGCTGAGAGACCAAATTTCCCTTTAACTTGTTTTGCCATTTCAATTATAAGGTATTGCTCAACAACTGCTGCGCGCTTCAGAATATCCTTGTTGGTAATAGAAGTTTCTTCGAAAAGAAGTTTTCCATTAGCTACAATCCCGCGAGCATTTGATTTTGGTGCCACAATTTTTGAGTAATCAAACATATCATTATGGGCCATAGAAAGAATATTTGCGTAGCCTTTAAGCGATTTCGACTTCCCTACTGACAATCCACCATCATAGAACCCGTCATCGTAGCCAACATCATAACCATCATCAAAGCCATCATCGTATCCCACATCGTAATAATCATCTACGCCGTCATCGTACCCCATATCAAATCCATCATCAAGGCCATCATCATAGCCGTCATCATAGCCGTCATCTAAACCATCATCGTAACCGTTGCTATAGCCTTTACTATAGCCATTATTAAACGCAGCGGTGACATAGGGGGCATTCGTCAGTTCTCCAGCGGCATAACCAGAATTATAACCTTGAACAAGACCAATGGCCTTACCATCTCTAACTCCATCATCATATGTAGCTGTTAAGAAATAAGCTTTCGCTTTTTCGAAACTAAGTTCATCAGCAATAGCGTAGGCCTTGTCATAGCCCTCGTCGTAACCTGTTGAGTAACCTTCTTTCCTACCATCCGCTAACCCTTCTTCATAGTGGTCACTGCAGGCAACGGAGAGAACAAGTAGTGAACTCGTGATTAGAATCGATAATAATTTTTGTGTTTTCACATTTCCCCTTTTAATCCCATTCGTTAAAACACAAAGAGTGCGTCCTGCTTTATCTGTGTATGAAACTCTAAGCAAAATCGTTGCCAAATTATTTTCAGTTTATTTGAAATAAAAAAAGGGCCCGCTTACGGGCCCTTCTTTTTTAATCAATCAGATTCAGAGATTAGATGAAGTTTTTAGCAAGAACTTCGGCCATTTTTTCTGGAGTTGTTCCGTTCTTAGATGCAGCAGCATCAAGAACAGACTTCATGTCACCAGACTCATGAGCAGCTTCGATTGTTTTAAGATCAACACCGATCATTTCTGTAACGTAAGAATTAGTATCTTCGTTTGTAAGAGCTCTCATAGAAGAAAACTTACGGAAATGGTTAGAAGCTTTAGCAATCTTGAGTGAACGTTCAGCAGAAAGACCAAATTTACCTTTAACTTGTTTCGCCATTTCGATTACAAGGTATTGCTCAACAACTGCAGCGCGCTTCAATGTATCTTTGTTAGTAAGTGAAGTTTCTTCGAAAAGAAGCTTACCGTTAGCTACGATTCCACGAGCTGTTGATTTAGGAGCAGAGATTTTTGAATAATCAAACATATCGTTGTGGGCCATTGAAAGAAGGTTTGCGTAGCCTTTAAGAGCTTTCGACTTACCAACTGACAATCCACCATCAAAGAAACCATCATCGTAACCAACGTCGTATCCGTCAGCAAATCCATCATCGTATCCAAGATCATATCCATCTAGAACACCATCGTCGTAACCCATATCGTATCCATCAAGGACACCATCGTCGTAACCCATGTCGTATCCATCAAGAGTACCGTCATCGTAACCATCGTCGTAACCTTTGCCGTATCCGTTAGTATAGGCAGTAGCAACCTGAGCTGTAACGTTACCTTGACCAGCAGTATAACCAGTGTTGTAACCTTGAGTTATACCGATCGCTTTACCATCGTTAAAACCTTGGTTGTAAGAAGCTGAAGCAAAATAAGCTTTAGCACGATCATATCCAGCAGCATCACCATCTACATAACCATCATCATAACCGGCATCGTACCCTGTTGTGTAACCTTGGGCTTTACCATCGGCCAAACCTTCAGCATAACGATCAGCACATGATACTGAAAGGCCAAGAAGAGAGACAGTTGCAAGCATCGCTAAAACTTTTTGTGTTTTCATATTTTTCTTTTCCCTTTTCGAAAAAAAGCCCCAGGTTAAACCTGAGAGGTAATAAGTTGCGTTCATTTAACACATTGAGTCGCATCCTGCTATACACTATGTAATCTTGACTGAAGCAATTCGCTTGCCAATAATTCGGGAGCAAAGTGGCCCTGAAAGCAACTAATTGCTGCGACGCACGGAGCCGTCTTGGCCCCAATCATTGGAGACAAAACGACTACGTTATTACTTTAAATTAATTATAGAGTTTCTAATTCATTTCATAAGTTCTGATGGTCCACTCTTTTTCTTCAAGACACAAAAAGACAAATTCGTGTGCACCAGAAGTTGCCGAGAATGATGGATTTAGGGCCTTGCATGCTATTTCTTTTGAGG
>JBILYY010000010.1:0-39562 GCA_044377495.1 Bacteriovoracaceae bacterium
CTATTTTAGCACTGAAGAGTCAGGTCGGAATCAGTTTCTATGGCGTAACCTATAATTCGATTGGCCTTGATAATATTCCTTATGTCGGCGGATTTAATTACACTTTCAATTACAAGATTAAGGGTCAAAGAATAGATAAAAATAAATTATACACAATGACATTGCCAGCAGAAATTGGGTACGCCGTTAAATTACTTCTTCCCAAAAAAGTTCAGGCCATTTTTCCTGAATTTAAAATGACTGATAAGTATTATTGGAAAGAGATGGAAGATTACATTAGGGATAATTCACCTATTAAGTGCATTTGATGTCGCTTCTTTGATTTGTTTTTTTAGTACTAATGCGGCCATCGCATATCCACCATTTTCTGCATCCATAAAATGAATGTGTTGACCTTGTGTGAGACCATCTACAAAACACGTCATGAGAGAGTTTTCAGATTCAAATGTGCCGTAAAAAATATTTCTCTCTTTATGAAGTCGCTCCAGAAGGTTTTTAACTTTTGATGTTTGATCGTTTGTACAATCAATAACCATTCTGAGCATGTTATCAAATTTTCTAAAATCAGAATGGACCTGAATTGACTCAACATATTTGCGTACAAAAGGGATAGGGATTTTAAAATTAAATATAATTACCGCAGGTATAATTTCAAGAAAACGACGAATAAAGGCCAGACTGAAAATAGTTGAGTGGTATTTGGTTTCATCCTTCATACATTGCCAAATCGACTTGTAGGAACTGAGTTCGGTATTTGCCGGATTTAACGATTCGATACCGTTCGGAAAGATTGTGTCCATTTCCTTCAAGATATATTGGTAAATTGAGGAATCCTTTCTTGAATAAATGATAAGAGAAAGAATCTTTCCATGTTTGCTTGGAATTGGGCGCCAGCGACATGATAGGCCTTTTAGGTCTGCTTCAGATGAAGACATATCGCTGACTTCATATTTATCCCGGTTTTTCTTAATCCATTCTTCTGCTACGTTCATGCCTTCACCGCGGAGGATGGCAACACTTCTGCCTGGAGTCAGTTCATATTTTGCGACTTCAAGATTTTTGTTCTGGGAATAGAGTTCTGCTATCGTGACCATTCCAACTCTTAAATCCAAGCCGAAATTTTTCAAGGAAAGTCTTTTAAGGGCACATAATTCGCTTGATACGGCTTTTATCTTTGAAGATGGAATGAGCATAGTTGCCCCATCACCACCGAATACAAATGGGAAATCACTCTTTCCCATGGCCTTTCTGGTCACCACTATCGAAGCAGCTCCTATAGTATTAACATCTTTGTATTTACCCTCAGCAATGGCCTGTGTTGATCCCTTTACATCGGTAATAAAGATCGCCCAGTCAGATGGGACAGGTTGGAAATACTCGCCTGTCGTGATTCCATTAAAGTTTTTGAAGCCAGAAATCATTTCGTAGAAATTGTCCATTATACAAAATGCCTCATACATTCATAGGCGACGGCAGTTGCGACATTTGAAAGATTTAGGGATCGAATGTTTTCTGAGAACATAGGTAAGCGGTAAAAGTTTGATTTATATTCATCCTCTACTTGATAGGGGAAGCCGCGGGTTTCTCCGCCAAATAACAAATAACAATCTTTTGTATATGGAGCTTCGTAATGAAGCTTTTCGCCATTGTTTTCAAAAAAAAGTAATTTCTCGCGAGGTGGTTTTTCCTTGATGAGGAAATCTTCCCAAGATTCAAACTCTCTGATTTGTACAAATTTCCAGTAGTCCAGGCCTGCGCGTCTGACGGCTTTTTCATCAATTTCAAAACCGTAAGGCTTAATCAGTAAGAGCTCAAGGTTTAAGGCAACGCAAGTGCGCCCGATACTCCCGGTATTACCGGGAATTTCGGGCGCAAAAAGAACAAGTTTAAAATGAGAATTATTTTGCATTCACGAGGAGGTTAGTCAAAGTTCGAACAATTAATCCAGATGCACCATGAGCAGGACAGTAAGGAAGATGAGATTGAGCATCAACAACTCCTGCGATATCTAGGTGGGCCCACTTGATATCATTTTTTATAAATTCTTCAAGAAATGCGGCCCCAATACCAGTGCCGGCCCTCATTGGGGTTCCGATGTTTTTAATATCGGCTACTTTTGATTTTATATCCTGTCTCCACTCATTAATGATTGGAAGTTGCCACATGTATTCATCTTGAGATTTTGCAGAAGCTAGGATTTCGTTGATCCACTTCTGATCATTACCTAGAATCGCGCAAATTTGATTGCCGAGAGCAACCAGACAAGCGCCCGTTAAAGTTGCTGCATCAATAATAAAGTGAGGATTAAGATCACAAGCATAATCAAGAGCATCGCCTAAAACTAATCTGCCTTCAGCGTCTGTATTAAGAATCTCAACAGTTTTACCATTGCGAGCTGTTACTACAGAATCTGGCATCGTTGCGTGTTCGTTGACAGCATTATCTGTTATTACCAGGATGCAAGTTATTTTGATCGGAGCTTTTTCCAAGACAGCTGCACGAAAAGCGCCATAGACAGTAGCGGAGCCACCCATATCATTTTTCATTCCCATCATGCTTGCACCAGGCTTCAGACTGTATCCACCTGTATCAAACGTAATGCCTTTTCCAACTAGAGCAACGTGTTTCGTTTTAGATGTCGACTTTGTAGGCTCATAAGTTAAATGAACCAAGCGTGGTTCATAAGCTGATCCTGAATTTACGGAGAGAAACATTCCCATCTTTTCTTTTTGAATCTGAGCTTTATTGAGAATCTTGATTTTAACACCCTTAAGATTCTTTTTTACATCAGCATCAATGCGTTTAGCATACTCTTCAGAGTGAAGAATATTTGGAACTTCATTTACGAAATCTTTCATGACATTAATTGATTCGCAAATGTTCTTGGTTGAGACTAAAGCTTTTTCTATCTTGATGCCGTTCTTTTTTTCAGTGTGCGCAAGGATGACAGTGTAATGATAAGGCTCTGACTTCTTAGATTTGTATTTATCAAAAGAATAACCAGTCATATAAGCCGCTTCAGCAATCACCTGAGTTGTGCGCGCTTCATCTCTTATTGTATTGAAACCTGGAATATCGATACCGATAGTTTCAAATTTACTCGAGCGAGTTCCTTTAAGGATTTTTGCAATAACTTTTCTGATATCTTCAGCATCAAATTTTGATTTATCTCCAAGGCCCACAACCCAAACTGTTTCTCCTGTTGCACCAGTGAAAGAAATAGTTTCATCTTTGGCAGCTTTATAGTTTTTGCTGTTTTTGAGGTTGAAAAATTCTTCTTTCAGACCTTTATCCGACCAATGATCAATAGAAACAGACGATTCAGCTTTGCCACCTTTGGTTTTAGAGGCCTGGTTCTTTTGGAACGCCGTTAAAATCTTCAATTCAGAGGCAAGAAACAGATCACCAACAACGTCGAGCTTGATTTGCATAGGAACTCCTTATTATCTAGACCCCAATATATTGCCTTTTCTTGAATGAAAGGGGAACACTTGGTATCTTGTATGGATGAAACTTTTATTACAGAGATATCTGGCTGCCCAGCTTATTACGCCCTTAGTAGTAAGCACCTTTTTTTTCGTTGGGTTTCTTCTTACGTTAGATCTATTTAGACTCACAGATTTATTGGTGACACGCGACATTTCGCTTTGGTTTGTTGCAGGATTGGTAGCAAATCTCGCATTATCCTTTGTTCCTTTGGCACTACCTATTGCAGTGTTTTTCTCAACTATTTATTGCCTCAATCGACTGTCCAGTGATTCAGAATATATTGCGATGCGAGCAGCGGGACTAACTAAAGAAAAAATTCTGCTCCCATTTTTATTAGTGGCTGCACTTCTTTCAACTTCTGTTTATCAGTTAAATCAAAATTTCATTCCACATTCAAACAAAGAATTTAAACGAAAGGTGAACTATCTGACCTCTAGTGGACTATTGGCCGGGATTAAGGCCGGTCAGTTCTTTAACCTCATTCCAGGACTTACTCTGTTTGCAACGAAATCGACCAAATACGGCCGGAGTCTGGAAGAAGTATTTCTTCAGATTAAAGACAAAAAGACTAATGACGATAGAGTTATTTTTGCGGCACGAGGGGAGCTCATTTTTGAGCGTGAACCTAATTCATTAATTGAAAAACTGACACTCATCCTCTTTAATGGAAACATTATTGGACAAAATGACAAAAACGAAATCGAAAAAATTCTTTTTACAAAATATATCTTTCCTATTTCTCAATCTCAGTTTCAAGATCGTTTTTCAGTCAAAGAGACCATGTTGTCCTCGAAAGAATTAAAGCAAGTTTTAAGTATGACTTATGAGGAAGCTGAGAAGCTTTATAAATTTAATAAGAAAGAATTTTTTAATGCAAAATATGAGTACTGGAACCGTAAAAATGGCGCCTTAATTATTTTTGTTTTTTGCTTCCTGGGATTTTCTCTCGGAATTACGGGAACAAGAGGAAAGGGCAAAAATTCTGGGGTAATTGGGATTTCGTGTCTTATTCTTTATTACAGTTTATTCTTTTCATTGGTAAGTATGGCAAACAAAGATCAAATCCCCGTACAGCTAGCAGTTTTTTTTCCTGCCAGCGTAATGGTTATGGTGAGTCTCTGGTTTTATAAAAAATTAGACTGGCAGTCGTAAACTAAAGCTGCTGCCTTTTCTTCAATTCTTCTTCTTCCAGATTCATCCGCTTAGTGTAGTCCTCAGCTGTGTAGAGGATATCATCTTTTGCTTTGGGAAAAAGAGGCATCAGATATTTAGCATTACTTTCTTCAGGGAAAATCAAGCTTTTGACCCCTGATTTTGTAGGTGTTTCGATAAGATAATTGTTATAGAAAATCTTAGTCACATTTACATTCCCAAGAAATAATCTAATTTCAGTCCCCTGAATGAACAAGTCACTGCCCTTACTGATGATTACACTTTCAATTGGGTTGTTATCAATTTTATAACTAACCCAAGTGTTGCCATCGAAAGCTCGTACATAAACATTCTGAAGGCTGGAGTTAATGGAACTTTTGATTGTGTCTGGTAATAATGTTTGATCATCATTTTCCGGGGCATCTGTTTTTACTTGAAACAGCTTAGATTTAATTTTTTTAAAATCTATTTTGGGGAAATTTCTTTCAAAATCAGGAGCAGGTTTAGGTTCTTCCGGAGTAGACTCTACAGCGGCAGTGCCATCTGCTGGCTTTTCTCCATCCGCTGCGACTTCAACTTTCGGACTAGGTTTTTCTACAACCGGATGTTTTACAAGCGCAGCGCTCGATTCAATTTTTAGGCCTGAGTCGGTTGTTTTATTTCCAGTAACTTCATTTTCAACAATTGAAGAAACTAACTTGTAACCACCAATGAAAACCAATATCACTGAGGCAAGAATGATTACGGGTAGTGCAGATTTAGTGTTTTCGAGGATCGAGTCACTGCTCTCGATGACTTCATGAGGAGTAGGCTCAGCAATCGCTGCCAGCTTTGTTTTTATTTGTGCTGGCATTGTTGTTGTATGGTTCAGTGCCGGGAAAGCTTTTCCAAGTACACTTAGGTAGGTATATTCCATCTTCGAAATGGTTTCTGGTAATGATATTCCTAGAACCTTTGCGTAACTACAGACAAAGCCTTTTATGTAAGCAGCACTTGGAAGATGATCATAGTCATTTGCCTCGAGGCTTTTTAAGATATTGACGCTGATCTTAGTCTTTTGTGAAAGCTTCTCGAGTGAGAAATTCTTATCCAGTCTTTTCTGCTTAAGAAAATCCCCTAAAAGGCTTGAGCCTGAAATGGTATCAGTGTCAGAGGTTGTATCTTCGTTCATCATATCCGTCCTTGGTAATCTTTAGAATTCCGGAGATTCAAGCATCTTCCTTGATGCGTGAGATTCTTCGGCTGGATTATATTTCTCAATTTCATTTAGTTCATTTATTTTTAAGCGAGCCTTGGCCCCATAATCTGTTGTTTTGAAGCGGACATCAATTTCATCATACTTCATACGTGCTTCATTAAAACGTTTTAGACTCGTTAGAGTAAGGGCCTGGTAGTAGTGAGCAGCTGGGGATGTTTCGTAACAAGCTCCCAGCGTAGCGTCTTTGAAGCTTTTAAGTGCGAGATGAAATTGTTTTTTCTCGTACTGGATAAGACCTAGCTGAAAATAAGAAGGACAATAGTTTGATTCTTCTTTAATGGATTTGCTGAAATAATTTTCAGCAGCACTTATTTTTTTTCTTTGAAGCTCAATAGTACCGAGGTTATAAAGTGTTCTCGCCTGCTTGTCATAAATTAGATCTTTTAAAACGTTCTTGTAAACTTTTTCGGAATTATTTAAATCACCATCTTTGAAGTAAATGGATGCCAAGTTAACTTTTGCATCCGAGTTATCCTCATTTATTTCAATCGCTCTTTTTAGAGTTTTAACCGCGAGGTCTCTTTCGCCTTTAAAGTAGTAGGCCATGGCGAGGTTAGTGAGAATTCCATCATTGTTTGGATCAAGTTCATTTGCTTTTAATAAGTTTTGAAGAGCATCAGTAAAGTCCTGACTCATTAAGCTCTGAGTTCCGGCCCCAAAGTAAAGCTCTGATTGCTGCTTGGCTTTCTTGGCATTGCTCGAGCATGCAGACACAAGGATTGCCAAAAGCAATATAAAACCTTTTCTATAAATCAAGCCAATATGCATGGGCTCTCCTGTTTCTCAGTAATAAGTACTTAGTTCATTCTAAGGAAGGGAAGGATTATTGTAAAAAGAAAACGCTACTTTCTCTCGAGAAAAGCAAGGGTCTCAAAATGGAAGGTTGAGGGAAAAAAATCAAATAAATGCAATTCCGTAAGATCATAGTTGTTGAGTGGCATTATATCCCTTACCAAAGTGTGCGGGTCACAGCTTACATAAGCCACCTGTTTAGGCTTGAATTCCTCTAGCCATTGGTCCAGATTTTTTAGACCCGATCGAGGTGGATCTAAAACCACAACTGAAGGCCTAGCTCCTTGGACTAGTAATTTTTTCTTAACATTTTTAAGGGATTGGTCATCATAGAGGTCTTGAGAAAGAAAATTATCTGCTGGCACATTATTGTATATGTCTACGCATAAGCGATTAGAATAATTAAGCTTTTCGCTTAAGTTTCCATTCCCCGCAAAAAGATCTAAAAGCTCAAATGTTGGTAGTTTTTCTGACCATTGACCTAATTTTTTTCTTAATAGCTGATTCATTTCATCAAATACCTGAGTAAAGCCTCCTTGTGCATAAGGCTTATTCCAACTGACACCGACTTCACCATTTAACTCATAAATTTCAACATGGCCTTGCATTGGTTCATGCTTTGCCAAGGTTAGCCAAAAGTCGTCCTTGTACAATTTATGAATCATTTCCAAAACTGCATCGCGCCCAATAATACAGTTTGCGATAGGGGCAATTGACTGGTCCTTTAGGTCTATCATGCCAAGTTGTTTTTTACCCTGGTGGTAATGCAGCTGGATTCGATTTCGGTAATGGGTTCTTCTGATGGCAGGGGTTACTTGGATATCAGGATGAGGAATTTTATAAAAGAGCTTTTCCAAATTTTGTTTTTTGAACTCGAGCTCTTGTTCATAGGGGGTGTGTAGATAATGACAAGATGGGCAACTTTCAAAATGTGGACAAATGGGTTTAATTCTTAATTTCGAAGCTTCTTCCAGGTTTTGCAGCTTAGCAAAACAGACACCTTTTCTTTCAGAAATAATTCGAGCTATGCCCTTATCACCTGGCAAGGTTTTAGCGATAAAAGTAATTTTATCAGTCTCTTTACTTACTCCTTGTCCAAGGCTATCCATACTTTGGATTTTAAACGGAAGCATTCGTTGTTGCTGCATGAACTATCCCTAGGAATATTTTTAAAAGACAGTAAGATTTAAGCTATGAATTACTTGATTGGAAGATTGCCACTCTTACTAGAGATTGTCATCAATGGCTTCTTCGTTATTATTTATACCCTCAATAAGGCCAAGCAAGCGCCTCAACTTCTGGCCAAATTACCTTTAGAATTAATTTTCCAATACGCTCTCTGGGTTGTACCAATTGTTTTGTTTATTTCTCTCGCTGTGAATTTTCTAAAGAGCGATGGTTTCGAAGATTTTATCAGGCGCTATATATTTTCTCTTATCATTTTTATTCCGGTCATTATTACGTGGGGTGATATCGAGTTTGTGTATTGGCTCTCTGCTGTGCACCTATTCTCAACCGTGATTTCTTTTTATGAAAAACCGGAAGAAAAAAAACCTGATCTTTCCACGGGCGCAAGTAGTTTTCTTTTCCGATTGAAGCTCCAGCCTGCTCAAGTTATTCTTTTCTCATTTGCCGGCTGGATCACTTTAGGTGCTCTCATATTAATGTTACCTGTTTCATCTAGTCCCGGGAAGAGTATCGCCTTTATAGATGCATTTTTTATGTCCACCTCAGCAACATGTGTTACTGGGCTTGCTTCAATTTCGTTGGTTGATGATTTAAGTATTTTTGGCCAAATGGTTCTTTTGGTATTACTTCAAGTCGGTGGATTGGGAATTATGACCCTTTCAAGTTCCATGGCAGTCCTTATGGGAAAAAACCTGGAGATGAGAGAGCAGGTCATTATGCATGATGTGCTAGACACCTCTAGCTCAGAAGAACTTTTGAACCTTGTCGTGAATGTCATCCGCTATACTTTCGCCATTGAATTTGTGGGAGCAATCCTTCTTACGATAGGGTTTTATCAGGAAGGTTTCGAGATAGGTCAGTCCCTGTATTATGGTTTTTATCATTCAATATCTGCATTTTGTAATGCAGGTTTTGCACTTTGGAATAATAATCTTGAGGATTTTAAGTTCACTCCGCTTATTCATTTCACGATTTCTTTTTTGATCATATTTGGCGGCATAGGATTTTCGGTATTGAAAGACGTTGGCGATATGTTAAAAAAGAAACAACGCTCTCTCAGATCGCTATCGCTCCATACAAAAATAGTTTTAGTTACAAATACTCTGCTTCTCATCACAGGGACTTTTTATTTATTTTTTGGAGAATTCCTCCATACGTTTCAAGATTATTCAATGTGGGAGAAATTTCAAGTCGCCTTTTTTCAATCGGCCACCACACGAACTGCAGGTTTTAATACAGTCTCCATGATGGCTCTTCAGCCCCACTGTATTTACCTGATGATTCTTTTAATGTTTATCGGTGCTTCACCTGGATCTACTGGTGGTGGTATTAAAACTTCAACTTTTGCGATTCTTCTTTATTCCGTTAAGGCCACACTCCAGGGTCGCCAGGAGGTTGAGATGTTTGAACGAAGAATCCCGGCCCAAACGGTGGTAAAATCAATTGCGATTTTTATTATCTGCCTGATTGTAGTAAGTATTGGAGTACTTGTTTTAGTGAGGGTCGAACCGGATAAGAGTTTTTTATCTCTTATCTTTGAAGTTGTGAGTGGATTCGGTACAGTCGGACTGAGTATGGGAATAACACCATTTTTGAGCAGTATAGGAAAGTTATGCATCATAACCATGATGTATTTAGGAAGAGTAGGTCCTTTGACTCTTATTTTGGCGGTTGGTAGCAGAGTCGTTTTACCAAGTAATGTTGAATACCCGGAAGGGAAAGTATTAATAGGATAATTTTATGATTGTTGCAGTTATTGGACTAGGTACATTCGGTGCGAAAACAGCGGTTAGGCTTTTTGAAAAAGGCGCTGAGGTCTTAGCAATTGATTTTCGTCCCGAACTAGTGGACAGAATTAAAGACAAAGTGTCACATGCTATCTGCATTGATGTAACTCAGGAAAAATCACTACGCGCTGTTAACATTAGTGATGTTGATACGGCCATTGTTGCGATTGGTGATAATATTGAAATGAGCATTATGGCAGTTGCAATGCTAAGAAAACTTGGAGTTGGTAGGGTTATTGCTCGTGCTACCAATCCTTTGCATGAGCATGTCCTAAGAGAAATCGGTGCTTCTGAAATCATCAAGGTGGAAGAGGAAATGGGTGAAATTGTCGCAAGTAAAATTGCGGCTCCTCACGTTCTTCAGCGCTACAATTTTGCTGCCGGCTATTCGATCGTAGAAATCAGACTTGGAAAATCTTTCGAAGGAAGAACTCTTGTTGAGTCACAAATTCGCCAAAATTATTCCTTGAATATTGTGGCCCTGCAGAAACGTGTTCCCTACATTAGCGAGGAAGGTAAGGCAGCTTATCGGGTAGTCATTAACGATTCACCCCTTCCAATGGATGTGATCGAAGCTGATGATGTCGTGGTGTTAGTTGGTAGTGAAAAAAACCTGGATCGTTTGTTCCAGGACTTAGAAGAAGTGTAAACGGAGAAAGCTATGCAATTATCTTTAAAACGTCGAGTCGCGATTAGTTTCATTATCGCTAACGCGGTCGTGCTGGTTATGGGATTCACCGTTTTTTTCTTTCTGGATTCCTTGAATACTCAAATTTCAAGCATCACAATTAACTCGAATAAAATTTCTCTTTTAACGGATGAGGTTCGAATTTCGGCTGTATCTATTTTAAAGATGCAAAAGAAAATCCTTACGACTAAACCGACTTCAGAAGATCTTAAGCGTCTTGAAAATCTTTGTGAAATATTTCAGTCTCAACTTCAGAGGCTTGATAGTTTTTACTCGGAAGTAGAGGCAAAGAAGATTATTTCGCGCATGCAAGGGTACGTTGATTCATTGAAAACGATTGTTGGGAAATCATCACTTTTTTATCGAGATATTGAAGGATTATCAACGATCA
The DNA here is from genome assembly GCA_044377495.1 of Bacteriovoracaceae bacterium. GTDB lineage: Bacteria > Bdellovibrionota > Bacteriovoracia > Bacteriovoracales > Bacteriovoracaceae > Peredibacter. The sequence continues at coordinate 10,746 of JBILYY010000010.1, forward strand.
ATGAGTTGACAGATAAAATTCTTGAGGCTTTTTCAGAGTTTCAGGACATTCAGTATTTCCAGAACGAACAAAGAGACAAGCAGGTAAAATCAATTATTGGTGAAACCCGTCGAAATATGTTGATAACCTTGATTATTACGTTCCTTGGAACAATTCTTCTGTCATTGGTTGTTCCTGGTAAAATTGCGATGCCGTTCAAAAAAATCAATGACGCTGTTAGGGAACTTCAAGACTGTAATTATGATGTGTCCATTTTTTATGATTTGGATGATGAAATTGGAGAGTTAGCGCACGAGTTAAATAAAATGATCGTGAATATGAAGAAATTTGAGCAACTTCGTACCGACCGAATTTCAGTGGAGCATCGTAAGTTTGACACTTTGGCAAACATGGTTAAAAAGAACATCATGATCGCTAATGCCAAGGGGGAGTTAACTTACATGAATAATCCCATGTACGCCCTACTTGAAATGCAATCCGATGATGTAATAAATAAAAATATTACTGACACGCTTATGCCAGATTCCATTGTTGAAACCTTTGAAATTGCGATAAAGCGCCGCTCTAAAATAGAAAATGCTGAAATTACCATTCCTAAGCGCAAGAAAGTGTTGAATGTGGAAACAGGTGAATACATGTTTGAGGAAACATCAGAAGTTTACCTTGGGTATGCCAATGTGATTCCTATCCGTGCGAAAGAGTCAAATTTGGACTATTACATGATGATTATCTCTAAAGAGGTCTTTGTTTAGCCCATTGAATCGTGTATGCTTGACCCCGCACACAAAAAAGGTCAAGCAGCTTCTATGGATACAAGTCTCATCCGCAATTTTTCTATTATCGCCCACATTGATCATGGTAAATCGACACTCGCTGATCGAATTATTGAAATGTGCAAAGCCGTCACTGATCGAGAAAAATCCGATCGTATGTTGGATAACATGGATCTTGAAAAAGAACGTGGAATCACTATCAAAGCTCAAACAGTTCGTTTGGCCTATAAAGCTAAAGATGGAATCACTTATTATTTTAATTTGATAGATACTCCGGGGCACGTGGATTTTACTTACGAAGTTTCCCGTTCATTGGCCTCATGCGAAGGCGCTCTTTTGATCGTCGATGCCTCTCAAGGAATTGAAGCCCAGACACTTGCGAACGTTTATATGGCACTTGAAAATAACTTGGAAATACTTCCAGTTATTAATAAAATTGATCTCCCCCATGCAGATCCCGAAAAAGTTAAAAAAGATATTGAAGATGTTATTGGAATAGATGCTTCAGAAGCCGCTTTGGTTTCCGGAAAGTCAGGACTTGGTGTCGATTTCTTATTAGAAGAAATTGTAAAAAAAATCCCACCTCCTAAAGGATTGGTAACTGCCCCTCTACAGGCCTTGATTTTCGATTCATGGTTTGACTCCTATCGTGGGGTTGTCGTACTTGCTCGTATTATGGAAGGTACGCTTAAAGTTAAAGATAAAATTCACTTTAAGTTTAGAGGCACTGATTACGAAGTCTTAAAGCTTGCTGTAAACCAACCTTTCTATCTTGAAGTTCCTCAACTCGCTGCAGGTGAAGTAGGAATGATTGTTTGTGGAATTAAAACTGTGCGTGATGTAAAAGTCGGAGACACAATTGTTCACACAGATAAAAAAGAGACCACTCCGACTCTTGCTGGTTACAAAGAAATTAAGCCCATGGTCTTTTGCGGGATTTTCCCGGTTGATTCGGAAGAATACGAAGTGTTTAAAGAAGCTCTTGCAAAATTGGCCCTCAATGATTCATCTTTCACCTATGAACCAGAAGTTTCTCAAGCCTTAGGGTTTGGTTTCCGTTGTGGGTTTTTAGGTTTACTTCATATGGACATTATTCAGACTCGTTTAGAAAGAGAATTCGATCTTGCTCTGATATCAACAGCGCCATCGTGTAACTATGAAATTCACACCACAACGGGTGATGTTTTCATGATTGATAACCCAAGCAAGCTGCCTGATCCGACTCAGATTGAAATGATTAAAGAGCCAACCGTTAAACTTTCGATACATTTACCGAATGAGTATGTCGGAAAAATAATCAAACTTTGCGAAGATCGACGTGGAACTAATCAGAATATAAATTACATTACTGAAGATCGTGTCCAGTTAGGATATGTGCTTCCTCTATCAGAGATGATGTTTGATTTTTATGATCAGTTGAAATCATTATCTAAGGGCTATGCCTCCATGGATTATGAACTCAATGAGTACATGGAATCTGACATGATAAAATTGGATGTCATGATCAATGGAGATAAAGTTGATGCTTTATCCATGATTACTCACAGAAGTAATTCTCAACAAAGAGGCAAGGATCTCACTTTCAGATTAATGAAAGTAATTGATCGCCAACAATTCGATATTGCCATCCAGGCCGCCATTGGATCCAAGATTATTGCCCGTGAATCTATTAAGGCGCTACGCAAAAACGTTCTTGCGAAGTGTTACGGAGGAGACGTTTCACGTAAACGTAAGCTCTTAGAGAAGCAGAAAGAGGGTAAAAAGCGGATGAAGATGGTCGGGAACGTTGAAATTCCTCAAGAAGCCTTCTTGGCAGTTCTTAAAACTGAAGAGTAGAATATCCTATGCTTGATATCGTCCATGACCATTTAGATAAAGTTTTAGGGCTCTACACCCTAGGCTCTCACTTTGAAGATTTAAAGTCTGCGAAGGAGAAATATTTCTCCATCACAGGGAAACTCGACGAAGACAAAGAAGAATTTGAGTCTCGCATGAATTGCTTTAATGACTGGTACATTTTCCAGTTCCGTCACAATGATGGTTCAAAAGTGATTGAAGATTATATACGTACAAATCAACTTGAGGTTGAGCTCTCTCAAGCTCTTTTGAATGTAAACCATTCTCTTTTTGAATATTCAAAAGTTAATTTCAGAAAACAAATCGTTCTTCACGATATCCTTCACGATGAAAAAATTGTTCTAGTGAAAAGTCACCCAACAATATCTTTAATGGAAGGGGACGTGTTCACTGGACGCGTGATTAAGTTCCAAGGTGCATACTATCTTCTCCGTGGAGTTTGTATTCTCCCTCAGGGCGTGAAATCTATCTTGAAAAAACAATCTAAGAAAGTCCGCAAACTAAATAGTTTCGAGGAAGAATTGAACTTCCTTCTTCAGCTTGAAAGCTTAAAAACCAAAGCGACTCATTACGGTCACATCGATCCTTCAAAAATCTTCATTTTTTAATTTTATTTTCTTTTGCTAAGAAGATAAGGAACTACGCCCATTACGTTCACTAAGAGAGTGACGATAAAGTAAATGTTAAATAATGAAGCTCCATTATCAATTCCCGAGAACTCAAATAGTTTTTGAAAAATAGCGTGGCCAACTCCTAGTCCTGATGGGGCAATTGGCAGTGCTAAAGTCATGAAGCCCAGAGGAATAAAGGCCAGTGCTTGAACAAAATCCATTTTTCCACTTACGAATGGATAGATTAAAGTCCAAAAAATAATGACTCCAATAAGTTGCGTGAAAATTGATAAGATGATTGCCTTAAGCATTTGTGATCTTATCAGTACTAAGTCATCCCAAAGTCCAATGATCCTAGTGAATAATCCTGCCAGAAATCGTGATTGAAACTTTACCAGAATTGACCTGATCAACTGATGCCAATACATAAAGATTCCAACCGATAAAACAATCAAGAGTACTAAAATGTAGTTAAATTTGAGAAGTGGTTCCATTGCCGGAGCGTTTTCAAGAATATGCTCTGAAAAACATAGCGAATTTATTCCTACCAGCAAGATGAGCCCGAATAGCCCCATGACTCGATCGATTAAAATAGATGCAAACAGAAAATGCTTTGAAAAGGTTTGATCAAATTTTTGAACGTAAAGAATTTTGACCAAGTCCCCGCTGACACTTCCTGGAAGAACGCTGCTGAAGAATTGTCCGATCCAGGAAATTTTGAGCATTCCAGACAGTGGGATTTCTACTGAGCTTCTGGCCTTCAAAATGCTCTTCCAGCGTATTGAAATCAGGAAAAAATTGATAAGAATTAAGAAAATTGAACAAATAATGGCCCATGGGTGGTCTCTCAAGCTCGCTAACAGCTTGAAATCCAATTTGCCGGAAGTTAATAGCCAGCCAATGAGTGCTGCGGCAAAGGAGAACTTTAGAAGGTTTAATAAAATTGTTTTCAGCATGCTCCACAGATCTTATAACTTGTCTTCATATAGGTAAATGCGAAAAGGACATGAATCATGAAAGTCGGAGTCATTCAGCTTCAGTCAGTTCTAGACCCACAGGTTAACCTGAACACAATTAAAAAATTTCTCATTGAAGCAAAAAAAGAAAATGCAGTTGCTGTATTTCTTCCAGAAGTGTTTTATTCAATATCCGATGGCACTAAGCCAACTCCACACTTGATTGATGGTCAGAACGAGCATTATGAATCAATCAGGTCTCTTGCTAAAGATTCTGGTCTATATATTCTAGGTGGATCTGCTGCTACTAATATGGGTGGGAAAATTTTAAATAGATCATACAATTTTGATCCGCAAGGCAATGAAATTGCCATCTATGATAAAATGAATCTTTTTTCCTGTGATCTCTCCAAGCATCCAAGTAATACAATAGTTGATGAAACAAAAGTTTATACGAAGGGAAGTAAGCCTCAGATTATTGAGGTTGAAGGCTATAATATCGGTCTTTCTATTTGTTTTGATCTTCGTTTTCCCGAACATTTCAGGAACTATTCTTCCCAAGGTGCGAACGTTCTTTCTATCTCATCTGCCTTTACTGTTCCAACGGGAAAGGCCCATTGGCATACTTTAGTGCGTGCTCGTGCGATTGAGAATCAATCATATGTTGTAGCTTCAGCTCAGTGGGGTAAGCATAATGACAAGCTCAGTACTTTTGGTCATTCACTGATCATAGATCCATGGGGAGAAGTACTAGCTGATGCTGGTGAAGGTGAAAAAATAATTTTTGCAGAATTCAGTTTTGATTTAATTAAATCTGTCAGAGAGAGATTAGACGTCTTACGTGACCCTAAAATTTAACTACATATATGGGTTAGTTCCATCTTGATGATCTGTAACATCTACCACTTCTGTGATGTCAGGAAAGTTTTGCTTAATTAACGTTTCGATTCCGCCTTTAAGTGTGGCCTTGGAACTTGAGCAGCCCTGACAACCGCCAAAAAACTTAACAAATAAGATGTTATTATCCACGTCGATTATTTCTACGTTACCACCATGCTGGGCCAGAGCGGGTCTTATTTGTTGATCAAAGAGTTTTTCGATTTGAGTTATCATGGCAAAATTTTATCACAAATTAGAGAGATGCTGATTTTTAAAATCGCGGAGAAGAACTTGTAAGTTTTTTGCTTGGGTACTGCCATATGTAAATGGGGGAACCCAAGTCAGGCTTTCAATTTCGCCATTTTGAGTGATCTTATAAATTAACCCTTCAGATGGCTTTCCGGCAAAAAACCAACTTGTATCATCGTTTTGAAAATCAGGTGGCGCCATTTGCACGAGAGTTAGTTTTCTTATTTCAGGATCTTCAATTTTGATTGCTCCATGATATTTGACTACGGCGCTTGCCACAACATCGTCCCGAAGCGTGATTGAGAGTTGTGAAGAATCTTCTAATATATAAATAAGTGAGTTTCTCTGACGGGAAAATGGAGATCCAAAATGGTCTTCAAGCTCAGAGACCGACATTTGTAAGTGAAGAGCCTTCAGGTCAACTTTTTGAGTTAACTGTTTGTTGGCATTGATATAAGCAGCGGAAATGATTCCAATAAAAGCGAAAAATATAATACCTAATTTCATAAAGTGCCTCGCATTAGATAGTACGAGGAACAATTAAATCACTTAGGTCGGTTGATGGCTAGGTTTTTAGATGTGAACAAATGATGTTTAATAGTTTGAGGGTTTTTGTTTAGTAATTATGCAAATTAGGCCAGTTCAATAGTGCAAAACTTTCGCATCTGCTCGCAATAAATTCGAAGAAAATCTGAAGTCATATTAAATATTGTTTATGAATTGTGAATTGCTTGTTCTTACTGCTCCGCCCGCTTCTGGAAAAACGCATCTTATATCAAGCCTGATTCAGGAAATTGATCAAACACTTTTGGTCATATCACCTCTTCGTGCATTGGCCAATGAGTGTTTATCCAATTGGGGATCATCGTGCGTCGTCATGACGCCTGAAGAGTGGCTTAAAAAAGGTAAATCCGCGCGGATTCTTATTTTGGATGAGTTCCACCTTTATTTTTACTGGGGAGATAGTTTTAGGCCACAAATGTGGGAAGCATTTTATGAAATGGTTCAGGGTACTGAACTTGTAATATTTCTAACGGCGACTCTTACAAAAGAAATGGTTGAGGAAATCAAGAAGTTTAATTGTCATTTTGATCAAATTACATGGCTAGATCATGGTAATCAACAACTCAAAAATAAACCTTATCGCTATTACAAGGCTAGCTCAGTCAGATGGTTTGAAAAATATCTACTTAATGTTTCGCATAGTGCGGGAGTCAATCTGATCTTTTGCGCTTATCGATCAGAAGTCATAAAATGGGAAAAATTATTGAAAAATCAGGGGCATTCAGTCTGGACTTGCGTAGGTGGTGAGGCGAGTTTGTTTTCTTTAAAAGTTCAGAGCGAAAAACCTCCTGAATTTATTATAGCTACAACTGTATTATCTCATGGAGTCAACCTTCCGAATATTTCACGAATCTTTTTTCTCTATCCAGTTAAGAATCTGGATTTCTGGATTCAGATGGTTGCCAGAGGGGGCCGCAGAGGGGAGAATTTCGAAGTTTTTGCCCTCGAAAATCCAGTGGGAATTAAATGGAATCGAGTATTAAATTCCTTGGCTATCGCAAGATTAAGTTTAAAGATGAAGTGGCACCACTTACTAAAGCAGATTGAAGAATGGTTTTTGAAGGCGTAGTCATTCACAAAGTCCCCTACAAAGAGCGAGATCTGATCGTTAAACTTCTCATGCGAAATGGGATGATGGGTAGTTTCTATATTTACGGTGGCCAAGGTGGTGGCAAACATCACAAGCCAACCATTTTTGAAATCGGCTCCATGGTCAAAATTCAAATTAAAGAACAACGTGCCGGCAAGATTGAAGGTAACGAATTAATGATGGCAAGTGAGACCAGCAGACTCTGGGAACCACAACTCATTCGCCACAACATCCAGGCTTTTTATCTTGTGTGTTTGTATCTTGAGATTTTACAAAAGTTTTCACTCAACTTCCAGGTTAACACCAGTGATTATGAAAACATGGAACATGAAGGGATTTTTTCAGTAATTAGTAATGCACTTTTTCACTTAAATGATTCTTTGAAAAAAGAAGAATTCATTGCCCATCAACACTTATCACTTTTTATGATCAAGCTGCTTTTTCACTTGGGAATTATGCCGGAGACGGATAACTGTTCTTATTGTGGGACAACATTAATGGAGTCACCCGGGGTTACTTTTCTTCCGGCCAATGGGCAATTTTCCTGCACTCAGTGTGTGAGTGCAGAAAATGAAAAGGGATTTTTGCTTCGAATTAAAAAAGGTTATCAAACGAAATATCAAGATTATTTGGAATTAACTGGAACGAATTTTCAGGAAGCGGACAAGCTCATTCAATTTTTCTGCCATCACTTTCAGCTTCGGCCAGTTGAACTCAAGTCTTATGGGTTGCTTTTGAGATGATTCGCAAAATCAAGTAGAGTTTTGTAAAACGGAAAGTCTGATTTATGGACTTGCCTAACCAAAATGCCATTGATTCCTGCATTGTGTCCCGATTCAGCATCAATGATTTTGTCACCCACCATGTATGAATGTTTCAGATTAATATGATATTTTTCAATGAGTTCTTGGATCATTTGTCCCGAAGGTTTGCGGCAATGACACTTTTCATCTGGGGTATGTGGGCAAATGGCAAAATCTTTGAATGGATGGAGTTTGTTTACACGGAGATCATTTTGGAGCTGGCGGTGGATAACATAAACTGCTTCAAGGGAAAAATAGCCTCGACCAACACCGGATTGATTGGTCACTATGAAAAGTTCATATCCCATGTCTTGGAATAACTGCAAGGCCTTCATGGTATCGGGAAAATATTCAATGTCGTCTACATGAGAGAGATAATTCTTATCCAATATCAAGGTCCCATCGCGGTCGAGGAAGATAGCTTTCCGTGTTTTAATTTACTTGGCCTCCGTTAAGGACTAAGATATTCACATGATCAACGTTCTCAAGTTAATGTTCCCATATCTTCGGCCATTTTGGAAGGAAGCTGTTTTCGCTACCCTTTTGGCCTTTCCTCTTGCTGCTATTAAGGCTTACGAAGCATTCCTTGTTAAGGATATATTTGATAAGGGCTTCGCTGCTGGCTCTACTTCTGAAGATGCCTGGAAACTGGCGGCGCTGCTTGTTGGTTTGGGGATTCTGAACTTTCCTCTACGGTATTTTCATTATTTTGGGCTCCGACAGGTGGTGGATAAATCAACTCGTTTGATTCGTGCCCGCATTTATCAAAAGTTTCAGCATCTGCCAGCCAAATATTATTCCCAACAAAAACAGGGTAATCTTATTTCGACCATCATGAGTGACACGATGGTTTTTTCTGAGGCTTTCAAAAATTCGCTGGAAGTTATACGTGAACCTATTACCGCGATCTCACTTTTGGGAGTTGCATTTTATCATGACTGGCAATTAACGCTGATAATTTTTGCTACGGCTCCACTTTTCATGATCACTTTGCATTATTCGGGTAAAAGAATTCGAAAGTATGTCGGAAAGGCCCAACAAGAAAATGCTGAAATGACTCATATTGTAAGTGAAGCTTTAGGTGGACAGAAAATCATTAAGGCTTTCGGTCTGAGAGAATATATTGTTGAGCGTTTCGAGAAAGCCCAAAGACGTTTTCTTTCACATCGAATGAAGAGCAACTCAGCCGAGGAGATCTCTCATCCATTAGTCGAATTGATTGGTTCATTTGCATTTGCTGGTGTCATCGTTTTTGCTCACCATCGAATGTCTATTGGGGCCCTTACGACCGGTGGCTTCCTTTCATTTGTTGCGGCGTTGGCGATGTTTATGGATCCAGTTAGAAGATTTAGTAAAGCCAATGCTAAACTGAATCAAGCGCAAGCTGCTGCTACTCGGATTTTTGGTTTATTAGAAGTTAAAGAAGAGTCAGAAGATAGTCTTACAGAACTCAAAGCTTTCAATAAAACGATTGAATTTAAAAATGTAACATTCTCCTATGGCGAGGGAGCGGTTCTAAAAGGTTTTAATCTTTTAATTAATAAAGGTGAAAAAATCGGGCTAGTAGGACTTTCCGGTTCAGGTAAATCTACTCTGGTCAGTTTGTTGCTAAGGCTCTATCCCGTAATCGATGGTGCTATTCTTATTGATGGCGTGAATATTAACGAATATAGCCTTTCTTCTGTTCGAAAAGTATTTGGTCTGGTTAGTCAGGATATTTTTCTCTTTAACGATTCCATTAGAGAAAATCTCACTAGTGGTGACATTCATACTGATGAAGAAATCATGCACGCTTTAGAGATCTCCTATGCCTGGGAATTTGTAAAAGATTTGCCTGGAAAACTGGAAACATCTATTGGAGACCGAGGGATGCGTCTTTCGGGTGGCCAAAGTCAGCGCCTCACTATTGCCCGCGCTTTTTTGAAAAACCGAGATGTATTACTTTTTGATGAGGCTACCTCTGCATTAGATAATGAATCTGAGAAAATTGTTCAGCAGGCATTAGAACGTGTAGCTGGTCATAAAACAGTTATTGCTGTTGCTCATAGACTTTCAACCCTGAAAGACTTTAACCGCATTGTAGTGATGAAAGATGGTGTAAAAATCGAAGAGGGAAGTCACTCTGAATTGATTGCTAAAAATGGTGAATACAAAAAACTTTTTGAACTATCTCAACGAGATTAATTTCCGCTCGGCCAAATTTCAGTCACTGTGTTGAAATGGGCGGTATCAGAGTATGCCCTTGTGTAGTGAGTGAAGCGATCACTTTTACGAACATCATAGATTGTTCCTTTGATCGTGCTCTTGGTTGAAGTAAACTTAGCACCAACTTCATTTCTTAACTGAGTCGCATAATTATCTGGTGTTCCATCTTTCACCGCACCAATTATTAACTTTCCATTTCCTTTATCGTACCAGACCTTAAGGGAGTCTTTTGTGGTAGAGCCGTAGATTCCATCAAAGATACTTACCTTTGCAGTTTTAATTCCAGCATTTAATGCTCCTGCAACATATTTTCCTCCTCCCGAGTGACCAGATAAATGAAGAGGAGAATCTTTGAGGTTATTGCCTAGAGTGGATTGAATGTTCCCAAAAAATTTGGTGTAAGAGTTTTCGCTTGTGAAAAAACTTTTATAAGTTGTGTTGGCCCCCGCGCTTTGTGGGAAAACGGTAACCTCAGAAGTTTCGCATAAACTTTTTTGAATCCCAAACGCCTTGGTCATACTTGAAAGGTTGCCCTCATAAGGTTTGGAAGTGGGGGTGCCCAAAATGTGGCCATGAAAATGCAGTCTTAATGAATCAACACTTTCAGGAATCGTAATCAGTATTGGCTTCGGGTAGGCTCCAAGCGTTCCTGAACATTCTGTGTATGAGCAACCTACCAAAATTTGCTTAGTGCATATAAATCCATTTAGTTTCACTGATTTGATCACTTCGGCGGATGTGTTCTCATTGCAAGCAGCAAAGCTGATCGAAATACTCAGAAACAAAATAATAAATAAATGCGTCATGGTTAAACCCTTATAAAGCTCTTCGGTTACATGGGCTTTTTCCTTAGGATTGTGATAAAACTTTAAGGTCAAAATCATCATTAGGAGCACACCGTGTCAGAAGAAAACCTGAAGTCCATGGCCGATTTGGTCGCCCACTGCAAAAGCCGCGGCTTTATATTTCAAAGTTCAGAAATATATGGCGGACTTGGATCATGCTGGGACATGGGTCCGCTTGGAGTTGAATTAAAAAACAACGTGAAAAATGCTTGGTGGAAGGCGATGACTTTTCGTGATGATATCGATGGTATTGATGCTGCCATTCTGATGCATCCCTTAGTGTGGAAAGCTTCAGGTCACGTGGATAATTTCACTGATCCGATGGTAGATTGTAAATCATGTAAAGGTCGCTTTCGTGCCGACAACATTGATCTGACAGCTCCTTGTCCTACTTGTAAGGCAAAAGACTCTTTTACTGAACCAAGAAATTTCAACCTGATGTTCACAACTCATATGGGTCCAGTTCAAGAAACTGCGGCAGTTGTTTATCTTCGTCCGGAAACAGCTCAAGGGATTTTCGTTAACTTTATGAACGTGCAGTCTACGATGAGAAGGAAACTTCCTTTTGGTATTGCTCAGATTGGTAAAGCCTTCCGAAATGAAATCACTCCGGGTAACTTTATTTTCAGAACCCGTGAATTTGAACAAATGGAAATGCAATATTTTATTAAGCCAGGTACTCAGATGGAAGCTATGGAGCAGTGGAAAGAAATTCGCTGGAACTGGCATCTTGAAAATGGTCTACGTAAAGAAAAGCTTCAATTTAAAAAACACGATGCCCTCGCTCATTATGCTGATGCAGCCTTTGATATTGAGTATGAGTTTGCGCACGGTTGGGGAGAAATGGAAGGTATTCACTCTCGTACAGACTTCGATTTAAAGCAGCATGCTGAATTTTCTAAGAAAAATCTTCAGTACGTTGATCAAATGGATGGAAATAAAAAATATATTCCTTACGTGCTGGAAACATCAGTTGGGTGTGACCGATGTATGCTGGCGATCATGAGTGACGCCTATAGAACAGAGTTTCCAGGTGATGCCGAGAAAGAGCGCGTGGTCATGAGATTTAAACCGTCTCTCGCTCCAATTAAAGCCTCGATTATGCCACTCATGAAAAAGCCTGAACTTGAAGGAGTAGCCACTGCTCTTCTTCGTGATCTCCAAAAAGATTTCAAGTGTGAGTATGATACCGCTGGATCAATTGGTAAGCGTTACCGTCGTCAAGACGAGATCGGAACACCTGCTTGTATCACCGTTGATTTTGATTCACTCACTGATCATTCAGTTACGGTTCGTGACCGGGATTCAATGGTTCAGGAAAGAATTGCAGTTGATAAAGTTAAATTATATTTAAAAGAAAAATTTTCTCTCTAAGATTGGGGATCTCTCATGACAAAATGGGTTTATAAATTTTCAAGTGAACTAACTGACGGTAATAAAGACATGAAAGGTCTTCTTGGTGGAAAAGGTGCAAACCTAGCTGAGATGTGTAACCTGAAGCTTGCCGTTCCTCCTGGATTCACAGTTACGACTGAAGCTTGTTTGGATTACTACAAGGCCAATAAACAAATTACCGAAGAAATTCGAACTCAATCGACGGAAGCTTTGGCATGGGTGGAAAAACTCACTGGTAAAAAATTCGGTGATGTGGAAAATCCTCTTCTATTCTCGGTTCGTTCTGGTGCCAGAGCTTCTATGCCAGGCATGATGGATACAGTTTTAAATCTCGGATTAAATGATAAAACTGTTATTGGTATGGCCAAAAAAACAGGCAATCCTCGTTTCGCTTGGGATTCATATCGTCGTTTTATTCAGATGTATTCGAACGTTGTTCTAGGTGTAAATACCTCACATCTTGAATCCAATATGGAAGATCTTAAGGAAGCACGTGGCGTTCACGAAGATACTGAACTCACGGCCGCTGATTTAGAAGAATTAGTAAAAGTGTATAAGAGTGTACTTCTGGAAGATCATGGAATTGTTTTTCCTCAGGATCCCGTTGAACAATTATGGAAGGCCATCGCGGCAGTCTTTGGATCTTGGCATAACAACCGAGCTACAAAGTACCGTGAAATGAATAACATTCCTCATGATTGGGGAACAGCAGTAAATATTCAGTCTATGGTCTTCGGGAACATGGGTGATACCTGTGCTACTGGGGTTTGTTTCACTCGTGATCCATCAACAGGTGCCAAAAAGTTTTTTGGAGAGTTTCTAGTCAATGCTCAAGGCGAAGACGTGGTTGCAGGGATCAGAACTCCACAACCGATTAATAATGATTCAAAGATGGAATCAAATAAACATCAGAAAACTCTTGAAGAGGTTATGCCTAAGGCATATGCCGATTTGGTAACTGACTATAAGACGCTTGAAAATCATTACAAAGACATGCAAGATATCGAGTTTACTATTGAAAATAATAAACTTTATATACTCCAAACCAGAAATGCTAAGCGAACTGTAAACGCCGCTCTTAAAGTCGCGGTTGATTTAGTCAGTGAAGGAATGATCACTGAAAAAGAGGCCATCCTTCGTATTCAACCGGAAGATTTAAATCAGCTTCTACATCCACGCCTTGATCCAAAAGCTAAAAAAATAACTATAGCAACGGGGCTTCCAGCATCACCGGGTGCGGCTTCGGGTCAGATTGTTTTTACTTCCAAGGATGCTGAAGATTGGTCAAAAGATGGTAAGAAAGTTGTACTCGTAAGAGCTGAAACTTCTCCAGAAGATATCGGTGGTATGGCAGCAGCAACAGGAATCTTAACTGCCCGAGGTGGAATGACTTCTCACGCTGCCGTTGTCGCTCGCGGTATGGGTAAACCTTGCATCGCTGGTTGTACGGCACTTGTAATCAGCGAAAAGAATAAAACTCTAACCGTTAAAGGCAAAGTATTTAAAGAAGGTGATTACATCACTTTTGACGGCGCCAACGGTGAAGTTTATGAAGGCATTGTTCCAACTATTGAAGCAAAAATCACGGCCGACTTTGCAACTTTTATGAAATGGGCCGATGCCACTCGTAAATTAAAAGTCAGAACCAATGCTGATACTCCTGAAGACACAAAAATAGCGGTAGAATTTGGTGCTGAAGGCATTGGTCTTTGTCGAACAGAGCATATGTTTTTTGCGCCCGAGAGAATTTTAGCAGTACGTGAAATGATTTTTGCTGAAACTGATCAAAATCGTAAAAAAGCTCTTGATAAACTTCTTCCATTTCAGCGTGCTGACTTTAATGGGATTTTTAGCGAGATGAGTGGTCTACCAGTGAATATACGTTTACTAGATCCACCTCTTCATGAGTTTCTTCCTCATTCTGAAAAAGACCAGCAGGAACTGGCCGATGTTTTAGGTCTTAATATAACTGCGATTAAAGAAAGAAATGATGCTCTTCATGAGTTTAATCCAATGTTGGGCCATCGTGGATGCCGTCTTGCTATTACTTATCCTGAAATTTATTTAATGCAAGTTAGAGCGATTATCGAAGCGGCCATTGAGTCTGATAAAAAAGGAATCAAGGTTCTTCCAGAGATTATGATTCCACTGATTTCTGAGCTACGCGAATATTCGACCATTCAAGGAGAATGCAAAGCTGAAATCGAAAAGGTTTTCAAAGAAAAAAATCATACCATTAAATACAAAATGGGAACGATGCTTGAACTTCCTCGTGCCTGTATTATGGCCGGAGAAATTGCCAAGGAAGCTGAATTCTTTTCGTTTGGTACAAATGATCTAACTCAAACGACCTTTGGATTATCTCGTGATGATGCTGGTAAGTTTTTACCAAGCTATACTTCACGTGGAATCTATCCAAGAGACCCCTTTGTTTCAATCGATGTTCCGGGTGTAGGTTATTTAATGAAACACGCTGTGACGGAAGGTAAAAAAGTTAATCCTGCAATTCATGTGGGTATTTGTGGTGAGCATGGCGGTGAGCCAGCTTCGGTGGAGTTCTGTCATAAAATTGGGCTGGATTATGTAAGTTGTTCCCCGTTTAGGGTGCCAATTGCAAGATTGGCGGCAGCCCAGGCCGTACTTAAAAACTAAAAAAAAAGCCCCATCTGTGATAAAATGGGGCTTTTTTATCTTTTATTGCTCTTTTACTTTCTTAGACTGAGCTCCGTTAGTTTCCTCACCTGACTCTTCTTTTGGAGAAAAGTATTTATTCTCCTTCAAGAATTCACAGTGATCAATGGCGCTTCCATAACCAACAACAATTTCAGCAACATCTTTTAGAGTTTTGCTTTCAAGCTCATAAAAGTTATGTGCGTTTGAAACTTTTCCATTGAGCTTGGTCATTGCTGAGACATCATTCTTTTGATCTTTCTTACTTAGCTTGTGCAGATTTTCCTGATGTTCACTAAACTTGCTAAGTACGTCTGAACATGAATTAATTTTTTCTACGAGTGCAGCATTGATATTGTTTTTTTCAATATATTCGCAAACTTCTTTATTAACAGTAACGCATTTGAATCCTGAATCTTGTTTCTTAGTGCCAAACAGTCCAAGTTTATAATCTTCATAGCAGTTGGTATTAGAGTTTACAAAGCCTGATGGCAAGATAGATGTACTTTGAATGGCATGAACTCCACCTTTATCAGCATTGTCTGTAAAACTAACGCTAGTAATTTGGGTGATCTTGCCTTCATTTTTATCTACGGCAAGCTTAAAGTTAGACTTTTTTCCAAAGAGATTTTTCTTTGGTGTCTTTACCCCATTAACCTTGTAGGAAAACTCTTCTTTCATAGGTGTTACAGCTATTTGGAAACGAGAAATATCTGCATTATCTTTGAGTTTTGTTTTTGATTGTGTAATTTCAAAATGATCTTCGGGAACGAGATTTCCGTAATCACGATCCTGGGCAAAAGCCACTGTAAGGGGAAGGGAGGATAAAGCTATAAGTGTGATAATTTTTTTCATGGGAGCTCCTTTTTAATGATATCGATTCTTTTGGTTATAACCTTGACCCTTACCTGTGTTATGGTGCAGATTTTGCCGAATTATGGGACTACATTAGTCGGCTAAATAGAAACAAACCAGAATGTTTGAGTTTTATTTCTAAGTCATCTAAGCTCAATGAATGAAAAAGATTCTTCAAATCGTTAAAACCCTCATGCCACACGAAGTATTTGATGCTTTGGGTGTGGGGGTGATTGATTTTAAGAAAAATTCTTTTGAAGTACTTGAGGCAAACCAATTTGAACCTAAACTTAAATTCAAATCGGAACCTACTTTATATTTCGATCTGGCTTCACTTACAAAACCACTAACAAATTCCTTATCTTACTTTTTAAAACCTGAAGCCTTCGATGCAGCAACCTTGCTTTGCCTCAATCATCGTGGCGGATTGCCGGCTTGGGGCTTACTCCCAAATAAAGGTTGGAAGGATCAAATTTTAAGTTATCCAGTTAAAGAAAGTGAGACTCTTTATTCAGATTTTTCAGCATTAAGAGTGATGTTGAATCTTGAGAAAAATGGAGTAAATCAAAAGAAACTTTGTTCTGAAGTTTGGGACAAGGAAACCCTGAACTGGCTTGATCTTCCTTCGCATTTTCCAACTCCACAATACGGATTTAAGAACTCGCGACCAAACTATGGCGAAGTTCATGATCCAAATGCTTGGGTCATTCGTGATTACTGCTCTCATGCCGGATTATTTTCTACCGTAGATGGATTATGTCGAACCTTACTAAACTATCAGAATAAAACGGGCTTTATTGAGACAGTAAAGGCTGATTTACAAAAGCACTCTCATCGGTTTGCCTTAGGCTGGGACAGAGTTGAAAATCCGGAATCCACTTTGGCCGGCAAAGGGTGTGGTCCCCAGACTTTTGGGCACCTTGGCTTCACGGGAACATCTATCTGGATTGATCCAGATAAGATGCTTGGGCACGTGATTTTATCAAATGCCGTAAAAATTCATTGGTATGAAAAGCAGGGGCTGAATGATCTAAGAAGGGCCATCGGCGAAGCGGTTTGGCAGAAATAACGTCTATAGTGAAAAAAATTCAGGATATCCCCTAAGATCCATTTTATTGTCCCAAGACGTAAACATTAAAATCGATCTTTCTTGACGGCAAATTGTTCAAAACGTACTTCATACCCCATATGAAAATCTTGGCCCTCTTATTTGCACTATTGTTGTCTTTAGGAAATGCTTTTTCGCAGGAAAGTATCGAGGATTATGAATTCCTTGCCTCAGCTCAATCAGTCGTTATCGAAAATACAGAGCTTGTTAATCTCCATTTTCAAAATAAGTTAATCCAGGCTTTTGTAGAAAGACCTGAGCTTCTAACTGATGAAGACCCTACGAAGCTGATTGAAGCAATTGAAGAATTGGCATCACAAGGTTTGCCAAATAAAGTGAAATTGAAATTTTCTGTTGCCGTAAGAAAACCATTTATTAAAATTGCGCATGAAGTTCGAACGATCGTTAGAAAATATGGACTTAGTGCGGGAATAGCCTATGGGGCGCTTACAATCGCTGGATATGTAGTGCCTGTGATTTTGGCCGCCGTTGGCCAACCACAATTAGCAGCAATTATTGGTACTATTCCTGTCGCTTCCATTTTTTTAGTCAGTATGATCACCGTTTCTAAGTTTATTGACCATGGAAAAATGGTTAAGCTGTACGGTGGCAAAGATCAATTTAGGTATTATAAAAAACTGCACAAACAAGTAAATAAAAGCCTTCATCTCAAGGGTAAAAGCAGTCTAATTGTTCCGCTTGAAAAAGTTTCTGAAAATGAATTGAAAGCAGTAGTCCTTTCAAGTTCGAATTTTTTTGATAAGTACATTAGCCTGATAGATCACAAACGAACAAAGCTTGACGTCAGGCAATTCAAATACTTTATGGATGAAAATGAAGCTTGGGATGCAACCCTTTCAAAAATTAAGTCCTCAGGGGCTTCAGATGAATTGAAAGTGGCAAGTATGCTTCATTATATTCAAGCTATAAATCCAACTCTTTATGCTGAAATTCAAATGGCTTTCCCGAAAAGCTTTGTCATTATTTCCAAATTTGATTTTTCGCAAGATCTTAAAAATTGGACTCTAGCAGTTGCCCATGCTGAATCGAAGCAGGAACTTGAAGAAACAGTACCATTTATACCAGTTGGGGCCAGGATTTTGGATGTCGTGAAAATTTGGGCCAAATGTGTGGTCCCTCATTTAATCGAAGATACCAAAGGGTTATCCATTTCTAGTTACCAGGCACTTTCTAAATCTTTGATGGCCCTAGAAATTTCTGCAGAACTTAATCCCGCAAAATTAGTTGATGAAAGCTGGAAAAATGAGTTCCTTTCTTATCTGCAAACGACTTTAGTTAACAAACATTAAGTATACTATACTGGTCAATTACCCTTATTTTATCGCTAGATAAACTGCCATTTGCTATAATGGTGTCTACTGAAAAAGGATTTTCATGGACCTAACTTACTTGATTTCTCAAGACGATCTTATTGCTCGTCGTTCTCAAATTAAAAAAGTTTTCTTTTATCGTATTTGTGGTGCAGGCATGGGCCCAGCGGCCGTGTTAGTGAAACAAGCAGGGTTCGAAGTGGAAGGAGCTGATTCAGCTTACTATCCTCCTATGAGTACTTTCCTTGAAACTACCGGCATTCCTTTATTCAAACTCGATCAAGTTACGCCCGAATTTTTAAAACAATATGATCTAATCGTTGTAGGAAATTCTGTGTCTGGGAAAGCTGAAGCCGCTCGCATGATTGAAAAAGTCGGCGTGCCTTTTACTTCATTTCCTTCGGCCCTTGGTTCGCTGGTACTGAAAGATAAGGATGTTGTTGGGATTGCCGGGACTCACGGTAAAACAACTACGACCTATTTTATGACTCAATTACTGGAAAAGTTGAATCAGAATCCTGGTAATTTAATTGGTGGAATTATTGAGGGTCGTAATCCCTCTGAATTGGGTGATAAGTACTTTGCCATTGAATCGGATGAATATGATTCGGCATATTTTCATAAAATTTCTAAATTCCGTTTGTATGAAATGAAACATTTGATCCTGACCTCTTTGGAGTTTGATCATGCTGACATTTTTGCTTCAGTTGAAAAAATTGAAGATGAATTTCGGGACGTTATTCCTAAAATGAAAACTCTGATTTTTAATCAGGAATATCCTTCTGCCATGAAACTCTATAAAGAATATCATGGAAAAAATCCAGACCAGAAATGGTTTCTGTACGGTGATAAATCTGAGATCGGCCCATTTGATGTTGAGACTTTTGAAACGGGATCAACTTTCAGTCTTAAATGGAAAGGCGAAAAAATTTCTTTCAAATCAACAATTATTGGCCAACATAACGTGCTCAATATTTCGAGCTGCTTAATTTTTCTTTTAGCTGAAGGTTTTAAAGTCGTAGATGTGCAAAACGCCGCGGCCAATATTGGTATGGTTAAAAGACGACAGGAAGTACGAGGTAAATATAAAGGCATGACTGTCATTGATGACTTTGCTCACCACCCTCGTGCCATCACTGTGACTCTCGAGGCGATTCGCGCGCAATTCAAAAATAAAAAAATTATTACCGTTTTTGAACCAATCTCAGCGACTGCTCGCAGTTCTATTTTTCAAAACGAATTTAGAGATTCTCTCGGCGCATCTGAGAAAGTCATTATTGCGAAGGCCGAAATCGCCACTACCGCATTAGGCGGGACTGATCTTGATAGTGATAAACTTACAAAAGAAATTAATCAAAAAAACCATGCAACGGTTTGCGTAAGCAAGCTGGATGACTTGCGAAAGGCCATTGATACATTTGCTGAGCCTGATGCAGTCTTGTTAATTTTAAGTAACCGTACTTGTTTAGGTTTATGGGAGTCGAGTTTTGTTCAAGAACTTAAGGCATAAGACTTCATTTTTGTTGTCGATGTTTTTTTCGCTCTCTTCATGCGCTTCTCCATCGATACAATGGCAGGGAGACATGTCTACTCATGTCTCGACCTACATGGATTCTTTTCATAAATTTCGTGAACGAATATGTGTCCCTAAGGCCGAAAGCATTTTTGAAGAATATCTCAAGGCTTACCGTGGTCAGGGCTACTGGATACCCGAGATCGAAGATGATGTTGATGTTCAATCCATTTCAAATCTTATTCCTGAGTTTGAAAAAAAACTGTTGTGGATTCGCAAACAAGAATCCCACGTAAAAAAAAATGGCTTACCTTCATCTCCAATAACTCAAAATATTCGATCTATCCTTGCAAGACTTTTGGAGCTTAAAAAAAGTGAGCTCTTGGTAGAAGAAAAGAGCAAGGTTCCTTCTCGACAGGAATCATTGAAGCTGCAGGAGAGACTGACATCTGCATATGAAGTTCTTGTTCAAAAAGTTTCTTTCTTGTCTAATTATAGATATCCTGTGGATCACCTGAGAAACCGAAAGGTCTTTGATGAAAACCGAGAACTAGAAGATTTGCCATCTGTCAGAATTGCGAATTCAGCATTCCTTTTTCGGAAAATTTTAGAGGATGGGGCCTACAATCCAGACCACACTGGTTCTGATATTTATTTACGCACTACCCTTGATACCCTCCATTTTGAACTTCACCAGCATGGTTTTTATCTGACCGAAGATGCAAGATTTGATCTCGAATTTGTGCTGGGTAAAATTGATAAGGAAATGGAGCGTGGAAAAAAAGGAATTCTTTCCAGACTTAAAGAGTGGGAAGAGCGAACAGAGAGAACGTTAAATTTTTATCAATCATTAACTCTGCCCGAGAATCAAAAAGTAATTATAGTTAATGGTCATAAGACGACGCCGAATCGAGAACTCATTAAAGATCACAACAAGGCAACTGATCAGCTAAAAAAGTTTGTCTACACCAAGCAAGCCGAGGTTTACAAACACTGGCTCAATCAACCTGAATTGACCCGTTCAATCTTTGTCATTGAAACGATTCTTTTAAATGAAGTTGGTGGGGTTGATGGCGATGATGCCCTGGAACGGATGGATGTTGCTCGAGTAGTAGTTAATCGACAAGATAAACCTCAATATCTTTCCATTGGTAAAAAAGAATTTATTTATCCTTATCTGAAAAATGTTACGACTGATTTTCACTTGAACAACGAGAGATGGCTTAACTCTCTTTTTAAGCAGGGTGAATTTTCTTTTTCTTATTATTATATGAGCGGCGTTTCAAAAGTCTTTTGCCCAGATATGGCCCCGAGTGCTCGTAAATTGCGTGCCCAGAATGTCGAAATAGCTCTCCAGGTTCTTAAGGAGGGGGAAACCCCGTTCAAGGCGACTAGGTATTTTTCACGCTCAAGCATGATAGGGCGGATTCACATGGACAGCATCTGGGAAGATTATTTGTCCTATTCAGAGCGACCAGGGCTATTGGCCGATGGTCAGGAAAAACTTTCTAAATTATTCGAAAATGGGGACTATTCCTTTTTGTACTCTTTTAAAGATCCTAGTAAGCAATCCTTTCAGGTAGTTCGTATAGATAGCGAGAATTACGCTCTAGGCGAGAAAAATGGTCTTAAAATCTTTTTTCATCATAGAAATCCCCATTACTTCAAGTATTTTACCAAAATCGGAAAATAGATCTAATTTAGCCCAAAATATCTCGAAAAATCTTTTTGATAAACTGCAACGAGCAAGGTATAAATTCCCGAAATTTAGTTTATTATTTGTTTAGTTCTATTGCCATTAAGGAGCAAGAATATGTTGAAAGATTATATGTTTACCTCTGAGTCTGTAACCGAAGGTCACCCGGACAAGATCGCAGATCAAATTTCGGATGCAGTTCTTGATGCCATGCTTGCTCAAGACCCAAAGTCGCGTGTTGCTTGCGAAACTTTGATCACAACTGGCCTAGTGGTTGTTGCTGGTGAAATCACAACTGGTGCTAACGTTGATATCAATGAAACAGTTCGTAAAACTATCAAAAAAATTGGTTACGATCATTCCGATAAAGGCTTTGATTGCAATACTTGTGGTGTAACTATCGCAGTTGGTAAGCAGTCTCAAGATATCGCCCAAGGTGTGAACGAAAATGAAGGCAATGCCTTCGACCAAGGCGCTGGTGACCAAGGTCTAATGTTTGGTTATGCCATTAACGAAACAGAAACCTTAATGCCTATGACAATTGACCTTTCTCACAAACTTGCTAAGCAATTGGCCGAAGTTCGTCATAACGGAAAAATCCCTCTTCTTCGCGCTGATGGTAAAACTCAAGTTACTGCTCAGTACATTGATGGAAAACTTTCTCGCATTGATGCGATCGTTGTTTCTACTCAACATGCTGAAGAGATGACTCTTAAGCAAGTTCAAGAAGCGATTATGGAAGAAGTTATTAAGAAAGTTGTTCCAGCTAAATACATTGATAAAAACACTAAATACTTCATCAATCCTACTGGCCGCTTTGTGATCGGTGGACCAATGGGGGATTGCGGTCTCACAGGTCGTAAAATCATCGTTGATACATACGGTGGTCATGGTGCTCACGGTGGTGGAGCTTTTTCTGGTAAAGATCCTTCTAAAGTTGACCGTTCGGCAGCCTATGCTGCTCGTCACATTGCTAAGAACGTTGTAGCTGCTGGTCTTGCTGATCGCGCTCTTGTTCAAGTCGCTTATGCAATTGGTGTAGCTAGACCGATGTCACTTTTGATCGATACTTTTGATACAGCTAAAGTTGATGAGAAAAAGCTTACTGCAGCTATCAACGAGCTATTCGATATGCGTCCTAAGGCAATTATTCAGCGTCTTGATCTTCTTCGTCCAATTTACTCTGAGACAGCTGCTTACGGTCACTTTGGTCGTACATCTGCTAAAGGGTTCACTTGGGAAAAAACAGATATGGTCGATGCTCTTAAAGGTTTCTTCTAATAAAAAAAGCCCTCGAAAGAGGGCTTTTTTTTTGCTCTAATACCTTAATGAATGAAATCTACTTTTTTGCTCGCCATATTCCTTTCTGGGCCACGGCCTTATTTGTTCTAGGTGGAGAGTTTGGTTATGTATTCTGGTTAAAAAAGAAGAAGAAAGCCGCCACTATGTTTTTCATGCTCGCGCTAATTGGCTTTAGTTGTAACATTTTTTATATCTGGGCAGGTGGTCCCGAGAAGACTGTAAAGTTTCTTAAAAAAATGCACCGCGACAACAACTAAAATAAAGTCTTACATTTGACACCCCCCTAGTTAACTATCTGAAAAGATGAGAAAGTCATGGAGTCTAGAAATTGACACTAAGACTCAGGTTCTAGTAAATTTGATTCTTCTTTGGAGGATAAATGGATGACGTGAACTTTCTTCATCAGGCTTTTGATGGGTCTAAAGACCGCAATTTCCCGCCTATCATAATCGTGGAAGACGACAACCTTCTTGGTATCAGCTTAAAGAGATATCTTGAGCAAACCTTGAAGCTCAAAGTTCAGCTTTATTCGAGTGCTGAAGATTGCTTAATGGAATTCGCAAAAAATCATCCTCGTGAAAATCCTTTCTGCTTAATAACTGATATTAGTCTTGAGCAGGGCTCTGATGGATTACTTCTAATCGATATTTTAAAAGAGAAGGGCTTTGAGTTTGTCTCGATTGTCATGACTGGATTTGCCAGTATCGAAACTGCCATTGCTGCGACTAAAAAAGGTGTTTTTCATTATCTGACTAAGCCTTTTGAACCTGAAAATTTAAAGAGGCTTGTTATTCAAGCTCTCCAAGCTAAGCTTTCAGCAAATCTTCCAGCAGAAATTCTGAATGAAGGTGAAGGTCTTTTCGCAGATGGAGCTCGCGGTCGTTTGCCATCCAAATTAAAAATTGAGCGTCCAACAGTTGAAGATAATTTTGAGGGCATGATCGGAAGATCGCGTGTCATGCGTGATGTATTCGAAAGAATCAGCAAAGTCGCAAAAACTGATTCGACGATTCTTATCATGGGACCTTCAGGTACTGGTAAGGAACTTGTCGCTTCAGCTATTCACAAACTGTCTCACCGTTTTCAAAAAAATCGCATAACTGTTAATTGCGGAGCTATTCCTTCAGAACTTCTTGAAAGTGAGCTCTTTGGACACATTAAAGGATCTTTCACGGGCGCGATTTCTAACCGTAAGGGTCGCTTTGAATTGGCACAAGGTGGAACGATTTTCTTGGATGAAATTGGCGATATGCCACTTCTTCTTCAGGTTAAACTTCTTCGTGTGCTTCAAGAGAGAGTTATTGAACCGATTGGTTCAGCTGAAACTCTTCCGATTGATGTGCGTGTGATCGCTGCTACTCACCGCGATCTTGATAAGGCCGTTACGGAAGGAAAATTCCGTGAAGACTTATTTTATCGTCTGAATGTTATCCCGATAAGAATGCCAGCTCTTAAAGAGCGCCGTGAAGATATCCCACTTCTTATTTCTCATTTTCTAGACAGATTTATTTCGGCCGATCATTCTAATGAAATAAGCTTTGCTTCGCTTACAATGGATCTTCTCATTGGTTATGACTGGCCTGGAAATGTACGTGAACTTGAAAACGTAATTGAGCGTCTGGTTATTCTACGTGGTGGGAATGAAATTCTTCCTGAGGATCTTCCTGCTAATATTTTCAGATCCAACCCTCTTGCAACTCAGACCTATAAAACTCTATTTGAACTTCCGGACCTTGGAGTTGATTTAAAGCAGATCCTTTCTGATATTGAGGATTCTTTAATCATGCAGGCCATGAATCGAACTCGAGGAAACAAGAATCAAGCTTCGAAGTTACTTACTCTCAATAGGACGACGCTGATTGAGAAAATGAAGAAAAAGAATTTAGAATTGTAAAAAATAACCACCTTCGGGTGGTTTTTTTTTGATTGTCAGGATCACGTAAAGAATGTTTTAGGCTTATGTTAATTCGGCTCTCCCCCCTTTTAAAATTTATTTGAGTTGGTTAAAAGAACCTCACAAAGTGAAACAAAAAATGATCCAATTAAAGGAGACAAAATGAAACAATTACTTATCGCTCTCAGTCTTTTGGCAGTGTCCGTCGCTCAGGCAGGCGAAATAAAGATTAAATCAATTAGCCAGTACGAACTTTGGGGCTCGGCAAATGCTTCGTCGGCATTTGGTATTAACCCAGAGATGGGTCGTGCCTGGATAGAAGTCACCGTAACTGCCAATGATCCAGATGGTGGACTTTCAGATGTACAGCGTATCAAAATGGAAGGCCTCACATATGATAAGCAAACGGGTGCTATCAATTTAGATTATGAAGGTAAGATAACAACTTGTGCCGAATATAAAACTGTAGGTCGCTCAATCTTTCGTCAGAAAGTTATTAAGATGACATCAAACTGTAAGTTTGAAGGTCGTTGGAGAAAATTCTCATACGATAATGGTTTTGAAATGAAGGAAACTGCTGCTTATGATCTTTTCCTAAGTGTAGAATAGTGAATCAGCGAATAGGGGCCATTCTGGCCCCTGTTCCGAAGTAAGAAAACTTAGTCAATTCCCTAATTTTGAAATCAAACTTACCAGTAAGTAAATGTTTGGCTGAGTGCCAAAAAGCACCTTTGACGGTCAGATGCAATCTCAATTATTCCTATATAGATCAGGAGTGTTACAGATGTTGCATATGAATTCAGTTTTGTGGGTAAGCTTTGTTATGCTGGGTGTTTTACTCGTTTGTAGTCGTTTTTTTTCTTTCTGAGTCTTTGATCGACTCACGAATGAAATATTTGATGACTTTATTTCGAGAGGCCCCACCAAGGAGTGCTCTAAGGCTATCATGAAGACTTTCATCATAAATTAATGAATTCATCGTTCCCGGACCTTTCTCAATTCTTGTCATTATTCGTTCAATCGATCCAGAAGCTTTTTCAAGTTTCGCCATACTTAAGTTAACATTTTTAACTGTTTGCCCAAGTTGAGCTTCTTGTAATTCTTGGGTTATTTTTTCAACGTTTAAACTGGCCTTACTAAGAGAATTTACAGTTTCGACTAACTTCTTTCCATCATCGAGGTTGTAAATTATTTGGTCCAAACGGCTAAGAATTCGTTCAGTAATCGCGGCGATTGATTCACCTTTATTCATAAGCTGTTTCATGTCGGCTAGGTTTTCTGAAAAGAGAAAATCCTTGTCGGGATCAAAGGCCGGAGCTGTATGAGTCCCATTGTAAATTTCAAGATATTTATCGCCAACTAATCCTGCTGTAGAAATTGAAACTTTAGAATCCTGTCTAATCCATTTAAGTTGAGACGCAAGCATGGTAAATCGTATTTCAACTTTCTCCTCGGCCAGAATCTCAATTTCCTTAACGTTTCCGACTTTAATGCCTTTAAGTTCAACATAGGAACCAGGCTTTAAATTTTTAACGTTGTCTACGTGGGCCTTCATACTAACAGTCGCTTCAAACAACGAATTTTCTTTGCTGATACTCACAACCATAATCATAAGTATTAGGGTAAGACCTGAAACGAAAAGTCCTACTTTGAAAAAGTTCCTTTCATCTTTTTTCCTGAAATGCATATCTATTCCTTAATTCGAATTTGAAAAATTTTTAATAAAAGGGTCATCACTTTTTTCGAACTGATCAACTGAGCCATCAAAATAAATCTTACCGTCTTTGAGAATTAACAAACGGTCACAGATTTTTTTAGCAGCTGGTATGTCATGAGTGACAAAGATTCCTGAGAATCCTTGTTTCTTAAATTCCTTCATGATATTTAGAACCAATTCAACGTTAACTGGATCAAGACCTGCGGTGGGTTCATCATAGAGTAGAACCTCAGGATTAAGCGCCATTGACCTGGCCAGCCCTACACGTTTTTGCATCCCACCTGAGAGATCGGAAGGCATAAGATCCTTGGATTCGGCCATATTAACTAAAGTTAAAATTTCCATAACTTTTGCATCAACTTCTGCTTCTTGCATCTTAGTATGTTCAAAAAGTGGATAGGCGACATTTTCGTATACAGATACGGAGTCAAAAAGCGCCCCGTTCTGAAATGAGTAAGAAACTTTTGTTCGAATTTTAAACAGATCCTCTTCTTTTAATCCATTAACCTTCTGCTTTCTGTAATAAATCTCACCACCATCTATTTCTTCCAGACCAATAAGTGATCTAAGAAGAACAGATTTTCCCGTGCCTGAGTTACCCAGTAAACCAATTGTTTCACCCTTGTATAAATTAAAAGTCACTCCAGAGTGGACTAGCTTATCTTCAAAGCTCTTCGAGAGATTTTTAATTTCTAAAAGTGTTTCCATGTTATCCAAATAATAAGAGAAGTATTTTACTTAAAAAGAAATCGGAAATTAAAATAATAATCGAAGATGTTACGGTCACCCAAATGGTTGCATTACCCACCCCCCGAGTCCCATCGGTGGTTTTTAGGCCTCGGTAACAGGCGAGAAGTGAGATGATCAGGGCAAAAAAAGCACACTTGATCATGAGACCAACAATATCCATTAAACCAATGGTGCTAAGAACTTTATTAACGTAAAAACCGACTGGCATACTAAATTCGGTATAGGCGATGATCAGGCCTCCACATATACCCATAAAACCGGACAGGACTCCGAGGAGTGGCAGGGATACTACTG
This sequence comes from Bacteriovoracaceae bacterium, assembly GCA_044377495.1. Classification (GTDB taxonomy): domain Bacteria; phylum Bdellovibrionota; class Bacteriovoracia; order Bacteriovoracales; family Bacteriovoracaceae; genus Peredibacter. The sequence goes on from JBILYY010000010.1 coordinate 38,103, forward strand.
CTGCCAGGATTCTTGGCACAACGAGAACACGAACAGGAGAGGTACCAAGGGCGCGGATCGCATCGATTTGCTGGCTAACATTCATTGCGCCAATCTCAGCACTAATGCCCGAGCCTATCCTGCCGGCTATTAATAATGAAGTAAAGAGCGGTGCCAACTCACGCAAAAGAGACAAGGACACTATTGCCGGAACATATAGAGTACCGCCGAATTTTTCTAACCCGTACCCGAATTGAAGAGTCATCACCATACCGGTTACAGTTCCGATAACCAGCGTAATGGGAAGTGAGCCTATTCCAAGGTGAACAATTTGCTCATAAATTCTTCCAAGATAGAACGGACGAGTGTAGAGACAACGAACGAACTCTTTAAAGAGCGCAGTAATTTCTCCGACTAGCTGTAAATTATTTTTTACTTTGGCCGTGATCATTTAAAATTCACCGATTCTAAAAATTTTTCAAAGTCGCTCTGAACTTCATTCGCTGATTTAAGTGGGGTGATTGATACGAAATCAAAGTAGCAGTTACTTCTTCTTGTGTTCAAGAGGATCAAGCCTACTGGAACGCCATCTACTTTACCTTTGCCTTCTAATCTATAGGCTTCACGATTGTTAAAAGTGGTATAGTCCTTCTTTTCAATTTCAAGGTTGTCTATTGTATTGAATGTTTTCGTCGCAAGCTTGTCCAATGGCTGATCCTGGAATTCATCACAAAAACTATTTGAAAGGAGAATACGTCCATCTAACTTGTTAACCCAAACGTAGTCAGACCGGTCTTCTTCTTTTTCATTCCAGTTGTCTGATCTAAAATGAACTTTGTACTGATTGCCTTTAGCGCTTTTAGACTGCTCAGGCCCCATTGAGAGAGAACATCCAGTAATAAATAGAAGAATCAATTGCCACATAACTTTACCGATTTGAGCGGTTAATAATATAATCTTATACAATAAGTTATTGTAATCCCTCTCATAAACAAAGAGATGTCAAAGATACGACAGGATATTTTTGCCGATGGGAAAAATATGTCTTTTGGAATCTTGAAAGTAAGCTACACTTTGAATTGGGGTAGGTAAAAATGACCACAAGATGTGGTCGCCTCAACTGAAAGACAGGAAGTCTTCAAAAATGAAAATATTGCCGACACTATTAATGACTCTATTTGTGGCCAGCACGTTTACTACGTCTTTGGCATTAGCTGATATTTTCAATCAAGAAACATTAAAAACTCATTTGCGCTGGAACCTTATGGTTCCAAGAGATCAATTCTTTATTAATAACAAAGAAGGCATTCTAAATATTGAAACGGTTAATCTGGAATTGTTTCAGTCATTGGCCGGGGAACTCGCCAAGTTAAATGCCGATGGACAGTATATTGAAAGTATCTCTTATTCTAAGGATAACTTTCCGGCCAAACCTGCCACCGTTACAGTCAAACTTAAAGATCCTTCAGTAGAGCTATTTT
>JBILYY010000219.1:0-4650 GCA_044377495.1 Bacteriovoracaceae bacterium
ACCTACTCTCATTATCGTGTCGGCCAAGGAACTTCATCTCTTTCAAGTTTATTCAAAAATTGGTGACAGGGGTTTAAGCTGGTACTTAATAAGTTTTGTATTGGTATTTTTCATTCATGATACTTATTTTTATTGGACTCATCGTTTAATGCATCATCATAGATTGTATAAGTATTTTCATAAGATTCATCATCTATCAGTGAACCCTTCTCCCTTGGCCGCATTTGCTTTTCATCCACTCGAGGCCATGGTGGAAGCTGGGGTTTTCCTAATAATTCCTTTCTTTTTACCCGTTCATTGGTCAGTACTGTTTTTATTTTCATTGTTTTCACTTTTTATGAACGTCTATGGCCACCTAGGATTCAGCTTATTTAAAGCAGAAAGAATCAGACGCTTCCCGCTGAACCTAGTAAGTCATTCAACACACCACAGCTGGCACCACCGGTTTCAAAAAGGGAATTATGGGTTTTATCTCCAATTCTGGGACCGAGTCATGGGGACTTGGAAAGGTGAGTTACCAAAAGCCGCACCGGGTTATTCTCATTTAGATTGTTAATCCGTTTTCCTTGGTTTCTAATTAAAGCGTCTCTTTAAGCTTTTATATCCAAGGATAGGATCATGAACAAAATTTGCCTCGCAAGCTTGCTCCTCGGTTCTCTAATTCTTTCTTCAGCAGCTCCAAAACAACCACTCTATCAAGTCATGAGTTCACATCCTCATGATGTAAAAGAGTTCACTCCTTATATCCAGACAGTGAAACAACAAGGCCGTCTTTGGCTTGTACATTTAAAAGATAATGTTCCATCTAAGGTCATGAAAAATTTTAGAAGAACTAATGGCCAAGACGTAAAACATTATAGCGCGCCAGTTTTAAAAACAGCTTTCGCGGCTCCATTAATTAAAGATTTTATTTCTCGCATTGATGTTCCTTCAATAAAAAGTGATGTCGAAACACTCTCAAACTACAAAACTCGTCTTGCAGGAACTCCTGATAACCAAAAGGCGACTGCCCAGGTTAAGGGTATTTTTGCAGCACTTGGGTATAGCATTTCTGAGTACTGCTACCGTGATGGTGCCTGCAGTATAGTTGCTGATAAGGCCGGGGACGGATCTTCAAGTGATGTTATCATGATCATGGGTCACCTGGACTCAGTTGGAAAAAACTTCGCAGGAGCTGATGATAACGCCAGCGGAACTGCGGTTTTATTGGAAATTGCGCGCGTACTTAAAGATTACGGAAATAAAAAAACTCTTCGCTTCTTTGCCACTAATGGTGAAGAGGGCGGACTCTATGGCGCTGAACACTACGCTAAGCTCTTAACAAACTCTGGTGCTATTAAGAAAGTCGTTTTAGCGATCAATATGGACATGGTTGGATACAATTCTAATGGCATTGTAGAGCTCGAAACTGATTCTCAGTATGAAGGATTGGCCAATTGGTTTGCAGGTCTTGCCACTACTTATACGAAACTTAGGTCAAAAATCACGATTGGTGCTTGGGGAAGCGATCATGTTCCTTTCATTCAGGCCGGAGTCCCAACACTCCTTACAATTGAGGATTGGAGTACAAAAACTCCTTGTTACCACCAAGAATGTGATAAGCCTTCAACTGTAAACTATGAGTACGCTGGAGAAATTGCTAAACTAAACCTTGCTGCAATTATGACTAAAGATGCGGAGTAATCAACTCTCTGTTTGCCAGTTAATTTGTCCAAGGAAATCAGCTTTACCTAATTCCAAACCAATGCTGCGAAGAATATTATAGGCCGTAGATATATGGAAGTAGAAGTTAGGTAGAGCAAACTGAATGAGATAGTCTTTCCCATTTAGTTCTTTTCCAGGCTTCCATGGGAACTTGATCTTTCTTGAATCAAAATCTTTAAAGTCATCCGCTGTTAATGAATTAAGATACTCAATTGTTTTGTCAATCCTGTGTAATAGCTCATCAAATGATTCATCTTTGTCTTCAAATTTAGGACCACTTACCTGGCTTAAACGTGAGGCACAAAATTTGGCAGCGTCACAGGCAGTTTGGATTTGTTGACCAAGGGCAAACATGTCTGGAAACAATCTTGTGTGTAGCAAGAGTTCTGTACTAAAGTTTTTACCTTTTGAATAAGTTTCTGCCTTCGTTAAAATATTTTTAATATTTTGTAAGGATAAGACAAACTGATGCACCGAAACTTCATAAACAGAGACATTCATATAGGACCTCTTTATAATATCTTAAAGCATGAATACAACTAAGACCATCCTCATAATTGAAGACAACCCTGATTCCCTTAATCTCTATGGAGAGATTCTTCGTTCTGAGGGTTTTGACGTGATAGAGACCGCCCATGGTAAAGCCGCTTTAAAATGTTTAGAGGAAACGCAAGTTGTTCCTGACTTAATTCTCATGGATCTAACTTTCCCTTTTATGACTGCCGAGGAATTTGTTTCTGGTCTAAGATCGATACAAAGCTGCGAAAAAATACCAATCATAGTGATATCTGGTCAAATAGATGTTCAGAATAGGACCACTGCACTGAAGGCAAATGATTTTATTCAAAAGCCCTTTGATCTAGAAGTCTTTCTGTCCAAGGTTTTAGGCTTTTTTCCCATGTAATCTTATGGTTAAGTAAAGTTTGGTCGGATTGTTTTGATATACAAAAATTCGAGACGCTGATAAATATTGGGCCATGCAAAATCTTAAAAGATCAGATCTCCATGCAGAGGGTCTCAACCTTGAGACTTTAATGGAGGCCCTATTCTACCGCGATGAATTTTTATCTATTGCAAGCCATGAACTTAAAACTCCTCTCACGACGATGAGACTTCATACGCAAGTATTCAAAAGATATTCAATTAAGGATCAAAGTCTCCCTTATTCAAAGGAAAATGTTGATCGCCTCGTTAATCAGATTGATGCTCAAACATCACGTTTAATAAAACTAGTTGAGGACATGCTGGATATTTCTCGGATTAGGTCTGGTCAACTCTGTATGACGAAAGATGATTTCAATGTTAGTGATCTTCTTCATGATGTAGTACAAAAGTTCAGTTTAAATGAGATAAATCGAATTTCATTAAAGGTAGATACAAATCTTTTTCTTTGGGGTGATTGCGAAAGAGTTGCTCAGGTTTTTCATAAGATCATCAATAATGCTTTGAAATTTAGTAAGGATTTACCAGTTGAGGTAACATTAATTAAAAAGAAAACTAAAATTTCTTTTTCTGTTAAAGATCAGGGTCATGGTATTTCCCAAGAAGATCAAAAAAGAATATTTCATCGTTTCCAGCGTGGGGTATCGGCATCTGAAGTTAGTGGCCTTGGACTTGGTTTGTATATTGCTAGAGAAATAGTTGAATCCCATAATGGTAAAATTTCCGTAAAGAGTTGCCTTGAAAAAGGCTCTACTTTTACAGTTGATTTCATTCCCAAGGAGCTTTTATGAATCATCCTATATGTATCATCGATGATGATGAGGATATCCGTGGAGTCATTGAATATGCTCTGGAATTCGAAAATATTAAGACTATTTCATTTGAAAGTGCTGGTCAGGCAGAAGAGCATTTGTCCCAGCTCTCGCCTGATGATTTTCCGAGTCTCATCATTGTTGATTATATGATGCCAACTATGAATGGTGTCGAATTCATTTCCCTATTGGATGAGAAATATTCTGAAACACTTGGGAAGATTCCCTTGGCCTTAAGCACTGGTTTTTTGTCAGATCAGATCAAAATACCAAAGAATGTCATTAAACTTGATAAACCAATAGATCTCCAAGACCTTTTAGAACTAGTTAAAAAGTATTATCTTGATTCAAATTATGTTTTGGATGAAAGAAGTAAAACATTATAAAAAACACTTACCTTCGCCGCGATAGGTACTTACTGTCTCAGTAATTTTGTTCCCTTCAATAATATGTATCTGATTAAAGCGTTCGCAAATTTCACCCGCTTTGGCATGTCTCAAAATGATTAGATCACCAATTCCTAGCTTAAGAGGTCCATTGTATTTAAGCGGAGTCTGAACTTCTCCTGCGCCTTCATTTTTGATAAGAGCAAGGCCGATTGGAAGCCATGGCAGTGGTTGTTTTATTTCATCAGTTTGACCAGAAGCTATATATCCACCGCCCAAGATCGTGAATATGTTTTTTGCTGGTTGCCTGACTATAGGAGAACTAAAAAAGAGTGCGGGTGATAGTTTAAAGTCTTGGTAGTGGTCAAAAAGTACCGGGGCAAAGAAGGCCGATCCGATTGTTATCTCATTTACGATTTCTTCTTTGTTTGTATGCTTTAAGCTGCCTGTGCCACCACCATTAATTAGTCTAAGTGTATGTCCTGCTGCTTGTATAATCTGTATCATCTTTTGACGACGGTTTTTAATTTGTGTCAAAGAGAGTTGTTTAAGAACTTGCATGAGTTTCGAATTTTCATCCATGACTCCTGCAATTTGGGCCTCATAGCCCATGGCCCCTACTAATTTAATGTGTTTGCACTTTTTTAAATGAACTAAGAAATTTCTTAAATGCTTTTCCTCATGGAGATTTGAACGATAAACACCAAAACGAACGCCTGGTAAATCCATCGAAAGATCAAGATCAACACATACTTCAAATACAGTCTTTTTAGCTGATGCAATCTCTTCTAAAAGGTCTAGGTGTT
>JBILYY010000218.1:0-4650 GCA_044377495.1 Bacteriovoracaceae bacterium
TGGGGAAGAATTTTGCTGTGAGCATCCCCAGGATCATTGGAATTCCAAGCAAGATAAAAACACCCTCAAGCATTTCCCCGATACTAATGTGAACGTCAGTTAAAAGTGCCGCAGCTCCTGGAACTCTTGATCCCAAAAATAAAAGAATGAAGGGCATGGTGATCATTGAAAGCAGTGTGGCTGTGGAGGTTAATCCAACGGAGAGTGCGATATTTCCCTTAGCAAGGCTGGTTACAAGATTTGCAAGATTACCACTTGGACAAGCTGCAATCATGATCAGGCCAAGAGCAATGCTGGGTCTTACGTCTGCAAAATAGATAATTCCGACGGCAATCAGTGGAAAAATGATTAGCTGACTTAAAAAACCTGCGGCGAGACCTTTTGGATTTTTTATGAGCGCTTTGAAATCAGAGATTTTTAAATCAAGAGCTACTCCGTACATAATAAGGGCAATAATAAGTTTTAAAACGTTCATTCCGTTTTGGTTTAAATTGAGTCTGACGAGATCGATGTCCATAAGAATACTCACTTAGTTTGGATGGTCTTTTTAAGATGGTAAGACATAATTCGTGATTTGCAAGATTATAGCTTTATAAGCATTTTCATTGCAGGTTTGCTCGTTGCGCAATTGATAAAGGTTAACATTTTTGCAGAAATTAAAACATCATCAGTAACATTAATCGCATGGCCGCAGTTTGGAGGCTCGGTGTTTTAATAACCTCAGCTGAGGCCCCAACTTTCCATATGCCCATTTGGGTGTAGGCGGTAAGACCTGCAAGTGGACCAAGTTCATTCTCTTTGTTGGTTGAATCTTTATCTTCAATTTCAACTACTGTTGTTGCAATCCCGACGCGAAATTCCAGCACAGGTAGAACATCGATAAGAATTCCGCCATTAAATGCAGTCTGCATGAATCGGTCTGCACCATCTTTGGCCTCAGATTTCCCGGCCTGACCAAAAAAACCAATGATGGGATCAATTTGGTATTCGCAGTGGAAGAGCCACGATTGTCCAATTGCCGAATTCTTTCCGTCACTCAAACGTGCGATCCCGGCCTCAAATCCAATCGCGCCAATGTGCTGATCGGCCCAGGATGTCGCAGAGAAGAACATGATGAAAAGGATTAATAACCTCATGGTTAAATAATCTCACGTAAGTGAAATGGCAGGAGGATTTTTTTTACTGATATATATCAGATTTAACTGAGGCTAAATAGTCGGATAAGTTTTTAGCGTCTTTGGGTGTACTAGCTCAGTGGAGTTTTTATATAGCCTTGGTGTCTGATAAAGATATTTCAGGGCCTTCCATTTCGGCATGTACTTATATTTACCTGGGTACATTTCTTTAAGTACCTTATGAATGGTTTTCGTATGACGACTTGATACTCGCGGAAATAAATGGTGTTCAACATGATAACCAAAATTCAAGTGCAGAAAATCAAAAAGAGGATTGGTTGTCACGGTTAGTGAGTTTTCCAGAGGGTCATTGATTTTCGTTAGTGGTGAGATATTGTGATTGGTAAGGATGTAGCTCAGGATTACATAGTTCTGAACGCAAATGGGGATAAACACCAACCACAGGAAGTTAGCTAGTCCGGCCCAGTAGAGGTAGCCAACTGCAAGAAGGCACAGGGGAACAAATTCCATTGTGACTCTCTTGTGATCCATATTATCCCACATCTTATTTTTAAAACGCATGTTGGCCTGATTCAACACGGATTGAAATGAAAACCAATAGAAGAAATAGAAGTAGCTTAACGGGTGCTTTGATCCTGGAGCGAGATCAAAAACAACTCGCATGAATTTGCTGCGTTTATAAACAGAGATCGTAGGGAATGCGTCCGGGTCTTTGTAAATTAACTGAGTGTTACCATGGTGAAGGGTATTATGCCAAAAACGCCAATAGGTTGCTGAAACTAAGAACGGTGCAAAACCGATTGATCCAACAAGATCTTGCAGGAATTTATTTTTGAAAACTTGGCCGTGCAAAGTATCGTGGGCAACAAAGGCCAGACCAGCATTGAACTGGCCGATGGCAAATGCGGCCAATAGTTTGAAGTACCAAGCTGGATCAAAATGAACGATGCAATAAATAAGGAAAATATTTAAAGATAAAAAACTAACCAGATAAAGAGCGCGACTGGGAGCTCTTTTGAAAATATCTTCAGGCAGATTCTTTTTAAGTTCTTGCTGATAAAAAGTGAGGGCCTTTAGCTGGACTTCTGGTTTCTCCTGTTTTTTATCAACAAGAATAGGAGAAGGAATTAACGTCGCTAAATCAGAATTTACTTCCAAGTTCAAAGGGGATGTCCTTATTAAAATTTCAATTTTTATAGCAAAACAATTGGAGTTTTTAAAGGGATGATTTGTAAGTCGCTGGATTCAGGTGTGAAACTTAAGAAGTTGCATTGGGCGGACGTAGATATAACTCATTAAAGGTGCTAAATAGTATCATGGCGCCTTACAAAAAATTCAATAAAGTCACTGTTTCCACCAAAAAAATTGAACTTCCCAAGAAAGTGAAGATTGGGGCTGAGCCTAAGGCGGCGTTCAATTGGTTTCCTGGACATATGCTAAAAGCGATGCGCGAGATTAAATCTAAGCTTGGTATGGTGGATTTGGTAATTGAGATTCGTGATGCTCGGGTACCCCTTGTTTCTGGCAATAAGTTTTTAAATGAAAATATTGGCGGTAAAAATCGTCTGATTCTTTTGAATAAAGTGAATCTAGCTGATCCCGTGATGGTAGCGAAATGGGACGCTTGGTTTACAAAGCAAGGTGATCCGTTTCTTTTTATTAACTGCCTTGATAAATCATCACACAAACAAATTTTGAGCGCTGCCAGAAGAATCATCGAAGCGAAGCGACGTGCCTGTAATCCTGATGGAGTGGTTCAGAAAACAAAATTTAAATTAATGATTATTGGCCTTCCTAATACTGGAAAATCGACATTTATTAATCAACTCGCCAATCGTAATGCTACTAAAACGGCCGATAAACCGGGTGAGACGCAAGTTCAATTATGGGTTAACGTGGATGAGGATCTAGAACTGTTAGATACCCCAGGGGTTATGCCGCCAGAAATTGAAAACGAAGAGCATCGGATTTGGCTGAGTGTGATCAACGCTATACCTGATGAAATTATTGGTGAAGAAGATCCAGCATGCTACTTGATCAAATACTTTCTTAGACAAAAATCCCAAGCTTTCATGGACCGCTATAAACTTGAAACTTTTGAAATGAGTGTTGATGAAGCACTTACAAAAATTGCCGCTGTAAGAGGGTGCTTAAAGCAAAAAGGCATTCCGGATTTAGAGCGGGTGTTCAAACTCGTCTTGATGGATTTTCGGGCCGGAGAGTTAGGTAAAGTGTGTTTTGGGGCTCCGCCTATCGCACATGCTTTTTAATTTTTCCGATAAGCACATCTAAATCAAATGGTTTTTCTAGCCAATCAGCTGCCCCAATATCTTTCGCCCTCTGTTTAGCATCAACTGCGGCGGTCGTGACAATAATGGGAGCACTCTTGTCGTACTTTGCAAGAAAAGCAGCTGAAAATTCCCACCCATTCATGATCGGCATCTTCATATCCAGCAAAATGAGATTAGGCATTTGATTATTTTTAAGTAACTCCATGGCCAGAAATCCATTTTCTGCTGTGAGAACATTATAGCCTTCAAATTCAAGAAACTCTTGTAGCGTATAAAGAATATCTTTTTCATCTTCAATAATGAGAATTGTTTTATTCATTCTGGTAACTCAAAGTAAAAGGTACTGCCGACGCCAATTTTACTGGTTACTCCAATTGTTCCTCCATGAAGTGCAATGATTTCACGTGAAATAAACAAACCAAGACCTAGACCCCCGGCCTGTTCAGTCAGCTCTGATGTTCCTCTTGAGAAGGGAGCAAAGAGATCCTTTTGTTGTTGCTCAGTTATTCCCTGCCCGTAATCTTTAACTGAAACTCTTATTTTCTTCGCTATTCTTTGGACCGAAATTTCAATGGGAGTATTTGCATTTGTGTATTTGGTCGCATTGTCGATAAGATTTGAAAGTACTTGAAATATTCTGGTGGCATCAATTTTAATTTCTATCGGTGGCCCTGATTTTAAAAATACCAGATTGTGACCTGTTTCACGAAGTTTGAATTCTTCAATGCATTGTAGAATAATTGAGTCTAGATTTGTTAGGGTAGGCTTTAAGGTTAAAGTGCCACGCTCAAGTCTGGAGACGTCTAACAGTTCGATTACAAGTCGTGAGATGCGTTCTACTTGAGCTCTCAATCTTTCGAAGGTTGCCAAATCAACAGGAATACCTTTTTCAAGTTTCTTCTGGGTAAATTGAAGCAAGAGGGAAAATGCACTTACAGGGGTTCGTAGTTCGTGGGCGGCCATATCTAGAAATCTTGATTTCACTAAAGCGGATGTTTTGGCACTTTCAAGAGCAATTTTAAGGTTTTTTTCAAGTAGACTGCGCTCGGTAGTATCGTAAAATACTGCGATGCCAGCAATGATTGACCCTTCCTCGTTTAATACTGGCGAGGCATCAACTGATACAATACGGTTTTCGTTTTTGGTGTTTCTAATAATTATTTCTTTTGAACACGCTTTGCCTTCGCGGATTGCAACCGTAAGCGGTACTTCGTAATCTTTGA
>JBILYY010000220.1:0-4619 GCA_044377495.1 Bacteriovoracaceae bacterium
TTATATGTTTAATGTTAAAATTCCTCAGAACTTTAACTCTCCCTTTCGTTCAAAATCTATCATTGAATTCTGGTCAAGATGGCACATGACGCTTAGTCAGTTTATTAATACCTATCTCTTCACACCTCTTGTCCGTGCCATGCCTAAAATTAATTTTAGAAATACTATGATTGCGACGTTTATCTCCATGTTTATTGCCGGCGTTTGGCATGGGGCCGGATGGACATTTGTTGTCTACGGAGCGCTTCATGGTACTGGTTTGGTCGTAAACCATATGTGGAAGAAGAGAAAGAAGAAGCTCCCCACTTGGCTTGCATGGTTCATTACCTTTAACTTTGTGAATATCACTTTTATTATTTTTCGGGCCAAAGAACTGAAAGATGCCTTCAAAATCCTCAAGGGAATGATTGGTGCATCCGGAGTGGTTATTCCTAAAATGATTATTAAGTCAGTCGGACCTTTAAAAGAATTTGGCTGGAAAATGGGAACCTATCTCCAACCAGACGACTATTTATTAATGATTATGTTTGCAGGTGCGTTCTATGCTCTTCACAAACTAAAGAACTCACTAGAACTTGAAAAAGAATTTAAACCTAATAACAAAGTGGCGTTCGCTTGTGGGATTGCTTTTGTTTTTTGCTTTTTTGGAATGAATCGAATAACCGAATTCATATACTTTAATTTTTAATATGCGCTTTATTTTAACTTTTGTTCTAACTTCGATCATTTTTGCTTCAACTCTTTACGGGTTGATCCTTGCCGTTGATCCTTACAATAAGTTCGGCTTCAATCTATTTGGTTTTGAAACAAAAGCGGTTGATTTTGCTCGAGAGAATAAATTCAATCAAGTTGAACATGGAAAGAAAGATTATAGCGCGTTTATTATGGGCTCTAGCTCTGCTCATCGTTACCTAACATCTGAACTGAATCGCCTGACGGGCCTTGCGAGCTACAATTACACTACTCAGAGTGCGACTCCTGAAGATTATATCGCGATGACCAGGCATATTCTTACGAAGTATAAGCCCAAATTAATTTTAATAGCCTTTGGCTTTGAAGAATTGAGCAAAACAACAAAAACTGATGATATGTTTTATTCTTCGCCTCTCAAAAATTATCTCAAAGAAGTTCCGGCCGAAGAGTTGGAAGCTGATCTGTTTAATAACTCGTACCTGACCTTGGAGGCCATCTCAGACTCCTTTAAGGTTATTTGGGTGAACCTTTTTGGGAATGCTCTACATGCTTATCTTGAAAATGGTGATCATGTTGTAGAACCTCTTCCTAAGATTCTCAAGGTAAGCCAGTTTGGGTATGCAAAATATGAAATTGATCCTAAAAGAGTGGGTTATCTAAAAACACTTAAACAACTTGCCGATAATAACGGTGTCCGCCTTGTTGTCTTTACTTCGCCACTTTCACTTGAGCACATCAAGCGAATTAATGCTGATCCTAAGTTGGTTACGGCCCATGAATTATTTAAAGCGACGCTAGTTGATATTTTTGGTGAGCTTTGGGATTTTCAACACGAAGGTATCGCTCCATATAACAGTCTACAGTATTTTAGAGATTCAAATCATCCCACCCATGAATTTTCGACTATCATCCTCGAGGAAATGCTTGGAAAGAATGCTCCAAAGTTTGGAAAGTTAATTAAGAAATAGTTGCTAGAACTCGTTTGATCTCAATATCTTCAGAACATTTGAAGTGGGTTAAAGGACAGGCCTTATATCCATGAAGTCCGCAGGGTCTGCAGCTTAAAGTACTCCCCATATCAACGACTACAGAATCATCGGCGAGTGGAGTATAACCAAATTCTTGAACCGTGGAGCAGAAAATGGCCGTTGTCTTAGCGTTCACGCACGAAGCGAGATGCAAAGGGGCCGAATCGTTTACGAAAACGCGTTTAGCCTTTTTCATAAGTGCAGCCGAATCCAGAAGATTTAATTGCCCGCAAAGATTCTCAGTATTGGAAATGTCCGCACGAATGCGGTCACATAATTCTTTATCCGAGCCGGCCCCAATAAAAAGCACTTTACCCTGCTTGGCCAGTTCAACTGTGAGCTCACGGTATTTGTGTTCACTCCAGGCCTTGGTAAACCAGACTGATGCTGGGGCCACAACAAAATAAATCCCCTCAGAATGGGGAGCAACTTTGGCAAAATGTTTGTCTTGAAGAGGAAGCTCTGGTTTGTAAATTTTTGAGTTATCCACAATCTCAAGAGTGGGCGCAGATTGCTGAAGAAGCTGCAAATTTCTCTGCACTTCATGCCATACTCCACTCTTGGATTTATGGGGTATTAAATGATTAACTTTGTGGGAATAAAAAAAACTAAGAGGATTCTGCTTAAAACCCACTTTGAAATTTGATTTCATAAGTGCTGAAACCAGGCCACTGTTGAAATGCCGGTGTAAATTAAACACCCTGTCGAAGCGAATTTTTCGCATTTCTACAATAAGCTTGATCAGATTTTTTGTCTTCCCGCCCTGCTTATTCCAGACCCAAACTTTTTCAATACTCGAAAGTCCCTGAATTACTGATTCATTCCCCTGCCGAAGGAAAAAATGGATCTTCGAATTAGGGTATTGGTCTTTGACGGCACGTGCAAAATGGCTGGCGAGGATCGTGTCACCAATGAAAGCCGTTTGGATGATAAGAATTGTTGTGGGCGAGGCATCATTCATACGTTAAGATTAACACATAATTATGGAAAAAATCACTGCGATTATCCCTACATTCAATGAAGAAGTGCATATCAAAGAAGCGATAGAATCGGTTCTTTGGTGTGATGAAATTATTGTGGTGGATTCTTTCTCCAAAGATAAAACGATTGAAATCATCAAAAGCTATCCGCAGGTTCGGCTCTTAGAGCATGAATATGAGCATTCAGCGGCCCAAAAAAACTGGACGATCCCTCAGGCGACTCACCCATGGATCTTTCTTCTCGATGCTGATGAAAGACCTACTCCGGAGCTTGTGGCGGAAATTAAGTCAGTAGTTAAGAATGGAACCAAGTATTCTGGCTTTTGGATTTATCGTCGAAATAATTTTATGGGTAAAAGAATCAACTATTCTGGCTGGCAGTCTGACAAAGTTATTCGTTTATTTAAAAAAGATGAATGCCGTTATCAAAATAAACATGTGCATGCCGAGATTGAATCTAAGGGCGAAATTAGTATCTTGAAGCATAAGTTGATTCACTATACGTACAAGGACCTTACTTCCTATCTCAAAAAAGCTGACCGCTATACCACTTGGGGAGCTCAGGACCGGTTTGAAAAATTTCAGAAGAATGGACTAACCATTGGTCTTCCCTACCTCGTCTTACGCCCTTTTGGCCGCTTCATTAGACATTACTTTTGGCGTTTAGGAATTTTGGACGGAACGCATGGATTTGTGGTTTCTGCTCTGGCCTCATACAACGTTTTTATTCGTGCGGTGAAAATCTGGCGATTACAAAATGGCGAGAAGATTGAAGATCAATTCAAGAAATAAAATTTAGAAAATCCTGAAAGAAATAGATAAATAGGCCAAGCTTGGTTCCTAAATACACGATTTTAAAAATTGAAGCAGTGTTTTTCATAGTGAGGCGATCATAGCCTTTGCTCATTATTGGTTGGATAAAATCCTGCTTATCTGGTAATTATTACCATCAAACCAAGGAACCCCCATGAAACTTCACGAACTTATAGGTCAGACAGATTTAGATATGTCACTTGCTCAGGTGAAGGCCTTCTTTCTTGGTGTGATGAGTGCTGAACGACCACTGCCATTTGCGAAAGCAGCTGAAGAGATGATGGCAGAGAGTCCAGAGGCGACTAAGCAGCTTGGGCCAGAGCTTAAGAAGCTTTGGGATGAACTAATTCTAAATAAACCAGCTGAACTTCAAAAAATGTTTCCAGAATCTGCAAATTTAAATGAGTTTCTTCTGACTGCTAAAGATCAGTTAGACTTTTACTTAACGGCACTAAGTCTTTCGGGCACAAATACTGAAACTTGTAAAAATGAAGATGTAGCCGAGCTTATTGATGAATTAGAAGATACGGTTATGGACCTAGATGAATATCTAAGCGAAAGTGATCCAGATGTTGCTGAAGGTGAAGAACTAAAAGAGTTACTACTTGAGGCCTGGCAGGATTATCTCAAAACGACCTCTAAGTAATTTTCATTAAAGAACAATTCCCAAACTATTAACCTAATGAAAATCACCTTCCAACCGATAAGCTTAAATATGGGTTTAAGTAAACTAATGTCCGATTATTATCATCTTATCGAAAAGCTCGAAGATTCGAAAGAAGCAAGAAATGCTTTGGCCGGTATTATTACTTTGGTTGTATATGACATCCAAAATGAAGGGCTATCCGTAACACCAGAAGAACTTGAAAAAAGAATTTCAAATCACATAAATGATTTTTTAGAAGTCGCCAAAAAGACCAACGTTGCTTAAGCAATAAGATTTAAAATCTGTTCTCGGTAAGAATATTTAAATTCAGGATGCTCCAAAGAAAAAATCTTAAGTCCAGAGTTTCGAAGTTTGCACGCCGGGCATTTCATACATCCCGCTTTCTCAATCCCTTCATAGCAAGTAATCGTGTTCTCAAGTAGAAACCCCAGAACCCGC
>JBILYY010000221.1:0-4606 GCA_044377495.1 Bacteriovoracaceae bacterium
GGTTGTCTGCGCATAGGCTGCCATCTGTATTAGCTTTAGAGATAACCTTGGCAACGTCTGCTTGGGTCGCACCTGGTACCTGTTTCGCTATTTTTTTGCTGAATCGCTTGAGCTTCTTTCCTGTTCCCGCCTGAGCTTCTTGAATGAGTCTGGCAGCACTTCTGAATTCATTTGGAATAAGCCTTAAAGAACTTAAAAACCTGTAAGCTGCCCCAATGTTAATTGAGAAGGTGAAGCCTTCAATCGTAATGGGAATATTAATACGGGAAGCAGTTTGGCAGAATGCTGTTTGACCATCTTCAGAAACTCCACAGTTCGCTCTTTTACTATCGAGTACCTTGGCGGCCTCGTAGTATTTTACAGCACAACCTGTGACTGGTCCGTCTGCAAGGGCCGTACCCGGACTACCGAAAAAAATACATAATAAAAGAATTAAAGAAGTTGAGACTTTTTCACGGGAAATTCCATTTTCCATATTTGCCCTCCTGGCGAGTATGGACAATGTTTCAATAAACGGGCCAAATTCTCATTCAAGCTATTAAGGAGTTAAGCCTACGTTGGTAGCGCAAAGTCCCTAGCAAAAATTGCCCGTGGTATCGTTTTGGAATGTTACAGGGAATTAAAAACCTATTGGATGCCAACTCGTTTTAAATTCCAAGTAGTCTGAAATCATTTCGAGGCATAAGGTATCTTTACGAGGCAAAATAATCCGCTTCATATTATCTATGCCCCATTCTTTAACTTTGTAGATGGCAGCTTCATCTTGATCCTGAAAACTTACGGCCTTAACTTCCATGTGCCCAGCAAACCATTCCAGCAATTCATTATTGGTTGTTGCGAGAATATTAATAGTTCCTTTAGGCAAATCTGAAGTTGCAAAAACTTCACCCAGACTAGCTACTACTGACCAATAATTCTCAGATAAAAGAGCAATACAAGAATTTCCACCACAAATAATTGCAGACATCTGTGCGGCCAATCTTCCTAGACTTAATTTTTTTTCACAAACAAGAACCGTCACTCCCATTGCTTCAGACGAAGTAAAGTTATGAAAAGGTCCATTGATAGGATTAATATTATCTACAAGCGAAGTATATTTGTCTGAGAAACCTGCATAATAAACAAATGAATCAATTGCTCCATCCACTTCAGCGTTTGCCTCTTTTTCACTAAGGCCATTGGCATCTTTTAGAACTGAAATAATTTCCGCCCTTTTGCCTTCCATCATTTCTGCCATCCGGTAAAGGATCTGCCCTCTATTGTAAGCGGTTTTCCCACTCCATCCTGGCTGAGCAGCATGAGAAGATTCAACGGCACCTCTGAAGTCTTTACGAGACCCAAGAGTAATATGAGCATAGTGCTTATCAGAGTTATAATACTTCATGGTTGAATATTTACCCGACTCTCCGCGGACAAACTCACCATTCATATATAATTTAATCGTCTTTAATACATTTAAACCGGATGTCATATAAACTCCTAATCAATCTTTAAGTATGAAAATAAACCGTGACGACCACCTTCACGTCCCCATCCACTTTCGGCAAAGCCACCAAATGGAGAAGCAGCATCAAATTTATTATAAGTATTAACCCAGATCACTCCGGCCTTAAGTGCTCCAGCAATTTTTAAATTCTTAGAACCTTTCTCTGACCAAATACCTGCTGCCAGTCCATAACGAGAATCGTTGGCCTTGGTAATTGCTTCATCCGGTGTTCTAAAAGTCTGTATGGTCAAAACTGGCCCAAAGATCTCAATTCTATTTAAAGTATGCGCAGAAGTTACGTTTGAGAACATACAAGGGGCAAAATAATATCCCTTTTTAGGAAGTGGAGAACTACTTTGATAAAAATCTCCGCCTTCTTTTTTACCCAAATCGACAAGTTCTTTAATCTTATTTAACTGCTCAAGAGAATTAATAGCACCAAGATCTGTGTTCTTATCTAGGGGATTCCCTACACGAATCATATCGAGTCTACGCTGTAATTTCTTAACGACTTCATCAACGATGCTTTCCTCTACAAGAAGTCGAGAGCCAGCACAACAGACATGCCCTTGGTTGAAATATATCCCATTAACAACACCCTCAATCGCCTGATCAATTGCCGCATCAGCAAAAATAATATTTGCGGATTTTCCGCCAAGCTCTAGAGATAACTTTTTGTTTGAATGAGCAATTGATTTAGCAATCAGTTTTCCAACATCCGTTGAACCTGTGAAAGCAATCTTATTAACATCTGGATGATTAACTAATGCAGCACCGGTCTCCCCTGCTCCTGTTATAATATTTACAACTCCGGCCGGAAAACCTGCTTCATTAAAAACATCCGCTAGAAGGAGTGCTGTCAAAGAAGTTGTTTCAGCTGGTTTAAGTACCACCGTATTACCACATGCAAGTGCAGGTGCTAGTTTCCATGCGGCCATAAGAAGTGGAAAGTTCCATGGAATAATTTGTCCACAAACTCCAACAGGGCTTACTTTTTTATTAGGTGCTAAATAATCGAGCTTATCGGCCCATCCTGCGTGATAAAAGAAATGTTGAGCAGCAAGCGGAACATCCACATCACGAGATTCCTTGATTGGCTTTCCACCATCAAGTGTTTCTAAAACGGCAAACTCACGAGCTCTCTCTTGAAGAATTCTGGCAACTCTGAAAAGCAAGCGGCCACGATCCTTTCCGCTCATTTTGCCCCACTCACCATTATAGGCCTGACGAGCAGCTTTAACTGCTGAATCAACGTCATCTTTATTAGCGAGGGCCAGCTCAGAAATCTTCTCTCCGGTCGCTGGATTAATAGTATCAAAATATTTATTCGATTTTGGTGCAACAAATTTCCCACCAATGAATAATTCATTGCGAGGCTTAATGCTTACAATCGAAGTGCCTTCAAGCGAGGGAGAATAATCAATTTTAAATCCCTTTGATTTTTTCTCAGCTTTTACGACTTTAACGGTCTTCACAGCTTTTGCCGGCTTTTTAGTTTTTGAAGTTTTCTTTATCATATATCTTCCTTATTTGTTTTCTTAATCAATCGCAAAGTCATAAGAGTAATAATACTTACCTGAGTACTGTTTAAATATTTGTTTCAAAATATCATTCACAATAGCAGAAGCACCAAACCTGAACATATCGGGATTCATCCAATCTGCTCCCATGACTTCGTTAACCATACATAGGTAATGAATGGCTTGCTTAGCGGTTCTAATTCCACCTGCAGGTTTCATCCCTATCTGAATATTTGTCTCATCATAATAATCTTGAATGGCCTGTAACATGACGAGTGTAACTGGAATAGTTGCACCCGGAGTCACTTTACCTGTAGAGGTCTTGATAAAATCAGCTCCCGCATACATACTCATCATCGATGCCAGACGAACATTATCGTAAGTAACCAATTCACCCGTTTCCAAAATCACTTTCAAATGGGCCTTTCCAGCACAAATATCTTTAACTGCGACAATCTCATCAAATACTTTTTGATATTTTCCAGATAAAAAAGCACCTCGATCAATAACCATATCGATCTCAGTTGCTCCAAGCTCAATACATTTTTTTACATCTCGTAGCTTAATATCAGTCGATACGGCCGATGCTGGGAATGCAGTTGAAACAGCTGCGATATTAATTTTAGAATCCCCAAGATATTTTTTCGCATAGGGAACCATGTTCTGATAAACACATACAGCTGCGACACTAGGAATAGGACGCATTTTTTTATTAGTTAATTTTTCGATTTCACTAACCGCAAAGGGAGAAACCGGATGAATCGCCTTGGCACAAAGTTGTCTGATCTTGCCTTCAGTATCAGCACCTTCAAGTGTAGTTAAATCACACATGGATAGGGCAAGATAAAGAAGATCAAGTTTGCTTTCGCCTTTAATACTGCGTTTGGTAAAGCTTGCGGCTCTCTCCTCAATTCCAATAGCATCTACTGGATAGTGAGAGATAACAAAACGTCCACCGCCTGGCATTTTTAAAGAAATGTTGGCCATAAAAACCTCATGATAACGGAATTGAAAATTGACGGCTAACTATAGCCAAACTTGGACTTAATTCCTAGAAATTTACATTTTTTTGCGCGTAGAGCAATAGCTATCGGCTTATTATTGGGTGAATTTCGTCGCCCTAGTACTATAAGTCATAATGCCGAAGATTTTAATGCGAGGACCAATTGTACTGGGTGTCTCTAAGCGTTTGTCAGAATTCAATGATCCTCTAGATTTCCCATTCATTTGTATTTTTAGAACAGTTGATCAAGGAATTGGCAACCCATCCACGATCTGAATTAAATTACTATCCTGATCAATTTTCCATACATCGAGTCGATTCTGGTGAAGAGGATCAAGATTGGTGATGGCATAGGCCTCGAATCCGCCGGTAAGATCATAACAATCACTTTTCTTACCTTTTAAAAAATAATTCCGAATATTAACAGAGATTCGCGAGTTTAAATTCTGATAAGATTTCGGGAACAGATCAAGGGAAGTTGCTTTATCTTTTCCTGCACATGCCTTCATAAAACCAAAGACATAGTGATAATTATTTAAAGGTTTATAATCTTGAAGCACTTTAAGTAAGTCGTAAGAATATCTTTTTATTTTTTCA
>JBILYY010000223.1:0-4602 GCA_044377495.1 Bacteriovoracaceae bacterium
GGTGAAGATCTTTATCGGTTTACGTCATAGACTGAAAATACGTCGCCATGTCACTGATCAAGTCGGCCCTGATTTTTAATTCACGGTATTTAATGTCCGACATTTCAAAAATTCTTTTTGCGATCGAATTTTCAACGGTGCCATTGTATTTGTCTGAAAGAAAAACAATCTCTTTAATCTTTACAGTCGCCAGCATTTTGGCACATTCGTGGCAAGGGAATAGGGTGACATAACAACGGGAATTGCCTAGAGGAGCTTTAGCATGAAGAATAGCATTGGCCTCAGAATGAACGACATAGGCATATTTCTGTTGATCAAGAGGAACGGTTTTAATATTTCCCCAGGGGATTTTTGATTCATCTATCCCCGAAATTTGTCCGTTGTAACCCATGGATAGCTGATGATTATTATCATCTACAAAGACGCAGCCGACTTTGGTATTAGGGTCTTTACTCTTAAAAGAGGCCATCATGGCCTGAAGCATGAAATACTCATCCCAGTTTAAATAAGAAGTTACAGGCACGAGATTGATATTTTCAGACATTTTTATCTCAACATTTGTGATATTTCGAAGTATCTTTTATAGGTCAATAACTGTCAATCAAGGTGCCCATATGAAATACGAAATTCCACGTGAAATGTTTAAACAGCGTCTTGAAGATCGTTTAAATTTTCTTTTCGTAGATCTTTTACCAGCAGATCGCACTCCAGTGAAATTTGAGAATGTTGATCACATTAACTATAGCTCTAAATTTAAAAACGAGTTTTCCGCTAAATATCCTAATAAGGCACAAAATGTAATGCTTTTTAGCCTTCAAAAAGGTGACGATGCACCAGGAAGGGCTGCAAATGATTTAGCCGAACTGGGATATCATTTTGTTTATTATTATAACGGGACCGCGGATGATGTGGTGCTTGATAAAGGTTTGAATTAGTAAGTGGATGGGCCTAAGGCTTATCTTACTCTTGATGAAACACGTAAGAATCTAGATTCAATTTCCCCGACCTATTGCGCTGCTAAGTGGACCCAGGCACTTTTTCAATTACATCTGGGTAAGCTTCATAACTGCTGTTTAACTCCGGCGCAGCAAATTGATAAAACAAATTTTTTTGAAAGTAAGCAACTTGTTGAAGAGAGACAGGAATTCTTAGCGGGTAAAAAGATTAAAGAATGTGGGGTATGTTGGGTTGCTGAAGAAAAGGGGTTGGTGAGTGATCGCCTGTCTAAATCTTCGGATCCGAGCGCGATTTCTTTATATCAATCAGAATCTCGATTTCAGTCCAAAGGTATCGTTCCTTCATATATTGAGCTTAGTCTTTCAAATCGCTGCCAATTTAGGTGTGCCTATTGTTCTCCCGAAAATTCAAGTTCCCTTTATAAAGAAATGAAGGAATTTGGACCATACCGAACGACTGATGATTTCGGCCAAGGGGAATACCTCATCAGAGGCGATAATTTTTTTCTTGAAACGGATGATAATCCTTATTTGGATAGCTTCATTAATTGGTTTCCTGAAATCTCGGGCCAGGTAAAGGTCCTAAGATTTACTGGAGGGGAGCCACTTTTAAGTCATAAGCTGTACGATTTGCTTGATCTATTTATTGTTCATCCAGCCCCTGAGTTGGAATTAATTTTTAACTCGAACCTAGGTGTTCAACCCAAAATCCTTGAGCAGTTTCTTGAAAATTTAAAAAAACTTCCCATTGGAAGTTATAGAAACGTTACTTTCGTTACAAGTATTGATGGTTGGGGCAAAGGTGCAGAATTGGCCAGATTTGGGCTGTCACTTGAGTTGTTCGAGGCAAATTATTTAAAGATCAGAGAAGAACTACCAGAGGCAGAAATCAGATTTACTTGCACGGTAAATATTTTGGCATTTCCAGACTTGAAACCCTTGTTGGTAAAGGTGTTGGAATGGAAGAAGACGCAAAAATATTCCGACCAAATATTGATTACGGCCTATCCTCTCCATTATCCCTCATTTCTGTCATTGGCCTGGTGTATGCCAAGATTTGAAGAAGAAATTGGGAAGGTCCTTAGCTTCATAGACGATAATTTTTCGGGGGAAGGAAATGAAATTGGTTTCAAAAAAGTAGAAAAAGATATGCTATTTAAGGCATTGAGCCTTGAAAATAATTCCCCAGAAGAGAAGCAAAAGAATTTAATTGATTTCACATTATTCATGCTTCAGCATAAGCATCGAAAAAATTGGTCCCTGGATATGTTGCCAAAAGATGTAAGAGACTTACTTGATGAGGGCATTTTAAATCTAAAAGAGAATTTGGAACAAAACAGACTCGACTCATTAACTGCTTTGAAGGCTTTCCTGTGGGTTGATGGGCCTGTTATTCAAGTAAGAGATTTACTTTCCCACGATATGAAATACAGCAATCTTAATCCATGGAAGGTACTTGATATCCTGAATGGCCATATGAAAACTTTAAATTATGACTGGTTTTTTTGGTGGTTGAAAGAAAATCAACCTGGGGTTGCTACAACAATGGTTTCTCTGCTTTCTCCTGAGCGGCAGAAAGAATTCTTTGGTTACCTCGCTAAATTATTGATGGGCCCTGATAATTCTCTTTGGCTTGAAGTAAGTCTATGTCGTGAGCTGATTAAGTTAATTCCTGATGAAACTCTCAGGTCGCTTTCTATTTTCAGTTCCAGACCATTCTCTTCAGGCCAAAAAGCCTTTTGGTCTGTAGTAAGTCTCAAAAAACCAGAATTTAAACATGAATAATTAACGAATAAAGCGACAATGAATGTCGGCCCATCCACCAACAAAACGGTTGAAGGCGTTGGTTGATACGACTGCGTACCTGTAGCTTCCTGATGGCATCAATTGTTCAGCAAAAAATGAGTTAAAAATTGGGCCAGTTATCGTTTGACCAAAAACTTGGCCATTACAAATAATGGGTTCGTAGTAAGGATTAAAAACTTCAACACTCACGCGACCTGGAAGGACTGTTACCGCAGCATTTGCCATGAAAAACTGTGCAAAGGCAGATGAAGTCAATGTGATCATCAAAGCGATAATAGAAAGCTTAAGTTTCATTCAAATCTCCAAGTTTCATTTAGAATATATTCCTTCTTATAGAAAGCCTTTGGGCATAATGTCAATATAGACACTGACAATCTGTTAAAATAAAGATAAAACTCTGAAAAATTGACATGTTTTATTCGAGGTAAGTTATGAATATCCCAAATCACTTTCCATCTGAGCCTAAGAATTTATGGGCGTATTTTCACGCAATAAATCAGATTCCCAGACCTTCAAGAAAAGAACATCAATTTCGAGAATATATTTTAAAAGAAGCAAGTCAACTTGGCCTTAAAACCCACGCTGATGAAGTAGGGAATGTAATTGTCTATGTACCGGCTTCAAGTGGTTATGAAAATCATGAAACAGTGATTATTCAAAATCATATGGATATGGTGACGGATGCAACTCCGGATCGTCATATCAATTTTGATACCGATCCTATTGTAACTCTTCGAGAAGGTGAGTGGATTAAAGCAGATCGCACCACTCTGGGAGCCGATAATGGTATTGGTTGTGCAGCAGCTTTGTCTCTCATGCACGATTCAAACATAGAGCACCCTGCCTTGGAATTACTTTTTACCATGGATGAAGAAACTGGACTTAAGGGCGCTTGGGGCGTGAATGCCAGTTACCTTAAGGGTAAAAAAATGATCAATCTAGACACTGAAGAATGGGGGAGCCTTTACATAGGATGTGCCGGCGGCATTGATTATGAATTCAAAAAAACTATCGAGTTGGTTGGAAGTAAAATAAAAGGTTCCGGCGCCAAATTGATTGTTGGCGGTTTTCTTGGTGGCCACTCAGGTGTGGATATCCATGAGCAGCGTGGAAATGCTTTGAAATTTTTAATGGATTGGATAAGCTCGATGCCGCAGGATTCATTTGAATTGAATGAGTGGCGAGGGGGCAAAGCGCATAACATTATTCCCCGAGATGCCTTTGCCTTGGTTAATTTAAAAGATCTTAAAGTTGCTAATGAGGCACTCCAAAAAGTAACCGCTCGATGGAAATCTTTTATGCCAGAAAGCGATCGTCAATTTTTTGGCAAAATTGAAATCCAAGATAGGACTTTTGCAGAAGTCGTTGCCGGTAAAGATATGACAAATATCCTGAGTTTTCTTTTAGCCTTTCCACATGGAGTTCATGGTTATGACTTGGCCAGCAACAAAGAGCTGGTGGCCTTAAGTAACAATCTAGCGATTTCTTTATTCGTAAGAGGGCAGTTTTATCTTGAGAGTTCTTTGAGATTTTTTGATCGTGGAGAATGTGTAGGATTAGAAAATCAGGTCATTGCGCTGGCCCACGGTTTTGGGATGGAATTTTCTAAAAATGGTGAATATCCAAGTTGGAAACCGATTCGTGAGAACAAGCTTCTGGATCTTGTGGCCGATAAATACCAAGAACTGTTCCAGAAAAAAGCAAAGGTCACTGCTATTCATGCTGGACTCGAATGTGGTATCTTACGAGACAAAATTGGGCCAATTGATGCAGTTTCATTTGGTCCAACAATTATGGGAGCTCACTCCCCTCAGGAAAGACTTCACATACCAACAGTCTT
>JBILYY010000222.1:0-4602 GCA_044377495.1 Bacteriovoracaceae bacterium
CTTGGGAAGCCCTGCATGATTACAAATCCTAATGGTGATTTGATTTGGGCTGCCTATGTCGAGCCTTGTTTTGATCTCTTTGACTGGCTACTTAGCTTAGGCACAAACGTAGAAGTTCTTGATCCCGGAAAATTCAAGGATGAATTCTTGATGTATTGTGAGGAAAAACTAAGAAAAGTCGCGTAGGATATGAGGCATGAATACGCCTAATAAAGGGAAGGCCCCGTACTTCCTATTATCCTTCATTCCTGCCGTGGCCTATTGGTTACTGGAAACATATACTACATTAGAAATTGCCTTGATCGGAGGTATTGTTCTCGGAATCATCGAAATGATTTTGGAAAAATATTTCACGGGCCATGTCCACACTCTTTCTAAAGTTAACATCTCACTTATCGTAATTCTTGGTGTGATCTCATTGCTTGCGAAAGAAGGAGTTTGGTTTCGTCTTCAACCCACATTTACCGGATTAGGGGTTGCGGGATTCTTGATTTATAAAAAACTTCAAGGCCATTCTCTGATGTTGGATATGATAAAAGATATGGGACAAATCCCTCCTTTGCCTGATGCAACTTATAAGATGATGGAATGGCATATGACACTTTTTCTTTTAGGTTTTGCAGCCTTCATGGCAAAAGTTGCAATCTATGAGTCAACTGGCACATGGATTTTCTGGAAAACTGGTGGATTCTACATCGCCTTCGGTGGCTTCATGGTGGTGGAAATGATTTATTTAAGATTTGTTTTGCGGAGAAAAAAGTTATGAAAATATGTATTTTTTGTGGTGCGAATTCAAGCACTGATCCCGAGGTTGAAAAAAAGGCCAAGGAAGTTATGACTTTTTTTGGTCAGAATAAAATTGAGCTGGTTTACGGTGGAGCGGCCATCGGAATCATGGGGACTTTGGCGACGGATCTAATGGTTCAAGGTGGAAGAGTCACAGGAGTTATTCCTCAGCTGCTGATGACCAAAGAGGTTGCTCACGGAGGTTTGACTGAACTGATAGTGACCAAAGATATGCATGAAAGAAAACAGAAGATGTATAAACTATCAGATGCCTTTCTGATTTTTCCTGGCGGTATGGGCACACTTGATGAGCTATTTGAAATCGTTACTTGGCGTCAAATTGGTATCCACGGAAAACCAGTCGCGATCATGAATATCAACGGATATTACGATTCGCTTCTTGAGTTTCTTGATCACGCAGTTAAGCAGGGATTAATTAAGCAGAAAGATCGAAATATTATTTTCGCTTCACAAAAATGGGAAGACATCTGGACTCACTTTGCGGGATCACAAAATGGATAGTGTTGAACTCAAACCTTACAATCTTGAAAATGAATCTGATGCCCAAGAGCTGGTAGATATATGCCTTAAATATTATTCTCGCTCTCCCTGGCCACCGACTAAAGAAAAAATTATGAAGGGTGGTGTCGTTTATTTTCGTGCCTTTTACCAGAACAAACAAATTGGAATCTCTGGATACTCCATAAAAACACCAACTCTAGCAGAAACCATTAAGACAACGGTGTTTAATGAATTTCGTGGCGGCGGAATGGGAAGTCTTATTTCTCAGGCGATTGAAGATGAATGTAAAAGAATTGGCATCAAGAAAGTCATCTCGACTGTTTATTATTTTAATCATGTGATGGTCCAAATTAAATTAAAACAAGGCTACACAATTGAAGGCTACCATCCTGACCATGAAGCCCCAGGGTTTCATGAATACAGTTTGGGGAAAATTTTGAAATGAGTATTTTTGATTTTTTAGGGAAAGACCCAAGAACACTTTTTTTAGAATTCACACCAGCTCATTCAAATTGGAGAGTCGTTAGTTGGAATTTTGATTTAACAAATCCGAAAGAACGTCAGTGGGCCTTGGAAGTTCATAAGCCTGAACAAGAAAGCATTGAGTGGTCAAGGGGGGCGGTCGAATCAGTTCAATTCTTTAAAAATAAAAAACTGATTAGAAAACGCAGAATTCCAACTGAGAAAAAAGAATTTCAAGAACTCATGAATCTCTGCATTCATTCAACACTTAAGCAGAGCTTAGAAAGTAATCACGAATTTCTGCTTACTCCCGTTAGTGGTGCAATGACCGCCGATTACCAAAATGAGGCCAAGGCACTGCTTTGGATTCAAGCAAGTTTTGGAACCCTTACGCGGTCCTTGGACCAGTTTAAGGACCGACCTGAGTTGATCCTGACTGCAGCAGTTTTTTCGGGAATAGAGCCTGATTCAGGGCTGCATGTCCTAAGGATTATGGCCTTTAATATGGATATATTTTGTTACTTTCAGAGTGATTTGAGTCTTCGGATAGCAGTCTTTGACGATAAGAACCTTGGACATGGGAAGGCCAAATCTGCCTCTTTTCAGCAAATTATCAAAGTTACAAAACCACAAATCTATGATGAAATAGTAAAACTTGTGCATCGAATCGCCATGGTAGGAGAGATCCGTTGATCAGTTTTTTTGTTCTAGTTATAATTTATTTTGGTTTTTCCTGGATACTTCCTTGGAATAAAATCCCATCTAATATTTCATTTTCTTATGTTTTCGATTTGCTGTTTGCTTTAGGCGTTTCATTTTTCTTCCGTCTGCCTTGGAAATTTAAATGGAAAATTAATATTCAAACACTCAAGGCTTTCGGTGAGGTCGTGGCGCTTGCGGTTGGATCAATTGGTGCCATCTGGTATATGGATATCGAGAGCCCATTTCGTCTGGTTTCAAATCTAGAGTGGCATCTGTTGCTTTTTGCTCCGATTCTTGAGGAACTCGTTTTTCGTCAAACTTTTCAGCGCATGCTGATTGGAAATATGGGTGGAAAGCGCGTGACTTCGATGTTGGTGGCTTCAATTTTTGCTTTTTCACATCTAGTTGGACTGGCCGTGCTTCCAGTTGAATATGTGCCTTTTATTGGATTTCAGGTTTTTTATACATTCGTTCTAGGTGTGATTTGTGGCCAGGCCTTGCTTCGTTTTCATTCAGTCTTGGCGCCAATTTGTATGCATTTTGTGTTCAACTTGGCTTTTTATGTCGCACTGCAACTAGAAGTCATTTAGGTTTTCTCCCACCCAGCAATTTTTGCCAGTTGGCGCTGAGCAATGATGACCAATTTTTCCTCTGCGAAACTATAAGAGATTAATCTTTTGTCATAAGGACGAGCATGAAATCTTTTTTGATTATATTAGTATTTAGCTTACTCACCAATTTGGTTCATTCCTCAACCTTACTTGAAAAAACATACCAAACAGAATTTGAAATTCTTAATCAAGAAATCAGACACGAGCTGCTTAACGGAGATCTCACAAGTCGAAGTGTTAAACAGTCTCTTAAAAAAAGAATTAAGACACTCGGCTCAATCGCACTTCAAATCGGTGGCCGTCGAAATAGACGTATGGTTGTTTCTGGTTATAAGAAAACTCTCTCCGCTCTCACGTCTATGGATGAGAATTACAGAACTGCACTTGATATGATCTATGCCAATGGACTTACTGGCCGGGAAATTATTATTGAGGCGATGGATGCTGAGAATAATAAAAAGATCGTGGATATTTATAATCAGAAAAAAGATTATTTGCGTGCCTCATACCATGGCAAAGAACTTAAAGATCGTGCCATGGACATGACTTTAGAAGAAGTGGATGGCGATCAAGATTTTGCTTTTCTTAAAATTGAACCCGTTGCTAATTACGTGCTTACTGGAAAGACATTTAATTTCTTTAAAGAAAAATGTGTTTCAAAATATGGTGAAGAAGATTTTCATCTTCTCATTTTTGGGATCAACGTTTGCTACAGCGATAAATATAAAATTGATAGGTGGACTGTTGGACCAGGTTATTATTATGAAGCCTCAGGTTATTCGTATATGACAGGCCTTAAAATCGGTAAAAAGGGTTTCAAGGGAATAGGAGTAAGAGTCCAGATCGGAGCTTCTTATGCTGGTGGGATCGGAGTATTCATTGGTAACGGCTTGATTCTTAGTCTTGATCTTGAAAAGGCTTATGGCATTTTTGCCGGAGTAACCTACATTAACCTGAATCTTAAATAGACTTTAAATCCCCTCATTGCTATATTGCGCCATAAATTTAAGCACCCTTAGTCTTAGGCTTAATAACTAATCTTTTAAGGGATCTTTATGGAAAACACGAATACCAAATTGGTAAAGGTGGGAGAACTTGATTTCCCTCCACGCAAAGTCTGGTTGAAAACGTACGGCTGTCAGATGAATTATCATGACAGTGAACGGATCGTTTCTCACCTGTCGAATCTGAACTTCACGCTTACGACTGAACAGACAGAAGCAGATCTGATGATCTTCAATACCTGTGCTGTTCGCGATCTCGCGAACCAGAAATTTTATTCTGCTTTAGGTGAGACTAAAAAAATCATCAAAGATCATCAGATCGATCCTGAAACAGGATTTAAAAAAGATGTCATCATTGCGGCCGGTGGATGTATTGCTCAGACCGAGGGTAAAGACCTGGTTAAAAAATACAAGCAACTAGATTTTGCTTTTGGAACAGACGTTATTGATAACATCGGTGAAATGGTTTACCGCGCTTATGCTGGTGATAAAAAATTTGCGGTCACGTCTTGGGA
>JBILYY010000011.1:0-38573 GCA_044377495.1 Bacteriovoracaceae bacterium
TACTTCATGAGTCTGTCCCAATGGGCAAATAACTCTTTTTCATTGGCCGGAAAGATTCTCTTTTTTGGATCAGTTTCAATCACATCTTTCTTTGTGTAATCCATTGATTTAGCTAATAAACCCTCAATATGCTTTTCAATTTGACCAATACGTTTGTTAAGAAGTTCCGAACTGTCGTCAAGTATTTTCAAATCTCCAGAGATTAACATGTCATCAAATTCACGTTTTGAATTTGAGAGTGACTTAACGTCTGACTGAAGAAGAAACTGCTTTCCGAAATCTAGTCTTTCCAAATAAACCTTGAAAGCATTCTCAGACAGAGAATTATCAATTTGTTTATTCGATAAGTGCATATTTTCAAGAGCACCTTTCAAAATATTTCCTAAAACCATTTCACGTGTGTAGCGAGGTTTAGAAGATATTAAACTCCCAAGAACAGAGGGCTCAGGAAGCTCAGACGCTTTTTTGTCTTTTTGGGCATAAGCGGACTGAGCGAGTAACAACATACTTAACACTAGAACATGGGATTTCATGAAACCTCGATTTAAACTCAAGATAAGGGATTCACCTATTTTCTACTCATGAAGCTTGAGAGGCAATGTTTTTTAGTTGGGGAAATTCGAAATATTTTTTAGAATCTTTTGGCCAGTTCAGTGATGAGGGCGGTCATCTCCTGACTCTTCTTATCATCTTTCTCGCATATGTCCTGCTCTTCGCCCTTCATTCTGAGGCGAAGCGTTACTTCACAGTCACCATCTTTAAGCGGAATCTCATATTGGCAGCGTAAAAATCGAGAAGCAAAATCTCGATCCAGCTTCAAAGCATCCCTACCGGAGATTTTTCTTAGAGTCTCATCACTCTTGTGTTTTAACCTAAGGAAGAAATCCTCATTGGCCGTTCGTTCCAATAAATATGTTTTCTTATCTTCAGGGATTTCGACACTAAATAGTATCGTCTGAGATCTCAAATCGATTGAACTTTCCTTCAAGGGTTGTTCAGAATATTGCGCCATGACTGAAGATGATAAGGCCAAAAGTACCAAAAATATGAAAGGCATAGTTTCCTCAAATGTTGCGAAGATCATCTCATGGCCTTAATGACTTTCAAAGAAAAGCTTCATAATATCTAAGTATGCTTTACTCTCTAATTAAACCTCTGCTTTTCACACTTACACCTGAAACCGCCCACGAATTAACTCTTTCGGTTGCGCGTTTAAGTCCGACAATAGGAAGATTGTCAGGAACTGAAATATCTGATCGATTAGCGATTAAGGTAGGATCAAATCTTTGGAAGTCTCCAATTGGCCTTGCTGCCGGTTTGGATAAAAATGCAGAAGCTTTGCCTTTTTTTGCGCTTCAGGGCTTCGGTGCTCTTGAATGCGGGACCATCACTCTTCGCCCCCAACTGGGTAATCCTCGTCCAAGACTTTTCAGATACCCAAGCGAACAAAGTCTAAGAAATGCCATGGGCTTCCCCAACGAAGGCTTATTACACATTGCTCCAAGACTCGAAGCATTCAATAAATCTTTCCCCATTGGTGCGAATCTTGGAAAAAATAAAGAATCCACTCCGGAAGAAAGTATCGATGAGCTCAGTGTCATGATGGCAACTCTGGAAGATGATGTGGACTATTTTGCCATCAATGTTTCCTCCCCTAACACCCCCGGTCTTCGAGCACTGCAGGAAAAATCATATCTCACAGAACTTTTCAGTGAGTTAAAGTCTTGTTGCAAAAAAGACTTATTTTTAAAAATTGCTCCAGATCTGGAAGAAAAAAAAGTTATCGAACTAACAGAGCTTGCAGCTGAATTCAAATTAACTGGGTTAATTGCAACCAACACCACCATCATGCCCGAGCGAGGAGTGGGTGGAGTGTCAGGAGTTCTTCTCAAAGAGCGCGCTAGAAAAATCAGGAAACTCATTCTGGATCAACAGGCCCCCTTGGAACTTATTGGTGTCGGCGGCATTTCTAACTTTCAGGATGTAAAAGATTTCTGGATGGATGGTGGTAAGGCAGTTCAGCTTTATACTGCTTATGTTTATCAGGGGCCTGACCTACTCAAAAATATTAATCGTGAGATGTTGAAGTTTTTAGATAAGAACAAGCTTAAGAATTTAACGGATTTTTTTGCTCTTGATTTAAAAGATCGCCAACATATCTTAAATTAGCCTGCGTAGTGCTCACAATTTTTTTCAACATTTTTTTCAATGTAATCAATGATCATCCCGGCAATATCCAAACCGGTTGAAGTTTCAATTCCCTGAAGTCCTGGAGAAGAATTGACTTCCAAAACTAATGGTCCTCTATCTGAACGAAGAAGATCCACTCCCGCGACATTTAGTCCCAAAGCTTTTGCAGCATTCACGGCCACTTGAGCTTCTTCCTGTGAAATATCGACTTGTGTCGCCGTTCCACCCCTGTGCAGGTTCGATCTAAACTCTCCTTCCTTGGCCCTTCTCATCATGCTTGCCACAACTTTATCACCAATGACAAAAGCTCGAATATCGCATCCGTTACTTTCTTTGATAAATTCTTGAACTAAAAAATGCGCCTTCATCTGACGAAGTCCATCGATGACTGATTCGGCGGCTTTAGGAGTATCGGCCAGAATTACACCCTTACCTTGTGTTCCCTCAATCAATTTGATTACACAAGGAGCTCCCCCAACCATTTCAATTAATTTTCCAGTCATCTTAGTTGAATGAGCATAACTAGTAGTAGGAAGACCAATTCCTGAACGTGAAAGAATTTGCAAACAACGAAGCTTATCTCTTGAACGTGTGATCGAAGTGGACTCATTCAGTGAATACATTCCCATCATTTCAAACTGGCGCAAAATGGCAGTTCCATAGAACGTAATGCTCGCACCAATTCTAGGGATGATGGCATCAAATTGATTCAGTTCTTGATCACGTAAGTGAACCATCGGCTTGGCCGAAGTAATATTCATGTAACAGCTCAAAGCATTTACCACTTGAACTTCATGGCCTCTGGCCAGCGCCGCTTTTACTAAACGGTGAGTGGAATAAATTCGTGGGTTACGGGAGAGAATACCAATCTTCAAGCCAGACCATCCTTGATCGGAAATTTCTTATTATTTTACTCTTGAAGTTTATTTTTTAAAACCTCAATGAGGCCACTTAACCATTCTGGGTACTGTTCTTCAAAATAAAGATCACAATCTAAGCGCTGCACTAGAGAATGCCCGCCATGTTTAGACAAGTACTCATCAAAATCTTTCCCGCACTGACAAAAATGTGGGTAGTAAGAGTCACCTAAACTCAGTACAGCATATTTAAGATGAGACAAATCAAGCTCTTCATTAAATTTTAAATAACTCATCCATTCTGAAGCATTATCAGGTGGCTCTCCATCACCATATGTACTGGTGACGATCATCACGTAATCCATGTCATGAATTTTTTCCGGATCAATTGCACCCATGTCTACAACTGGCGAATCAAATCCTGCATTGGTGAGACTCTCACTAATAACGTTGGCCAGATTCTGAGCATTTCCCGATTGCGAACCAAACAGGATTTTAATCTGCGCCATTTATTTGCGGTAAATTTTTACTGCTTCGTAACCAGCTTTCTTAATCGCTGCTTTAATTTCTGTATCAGAAAGTTTTTTACCCTTCACTTCTTCGAAAGCAGCTTTTTTTGTCTCAAGATTAACCGAAATATTGAGGGCCTTCTCAGTCGCTTCAAGCTCTTTAGTGATGGCCGCAACACACATTCCACAAGTCATACCGCTCACATCCACTTCCACTTTTGCGGCAAATGCATTAAGGCTTAAGGCCAGTAGTCCAATAATGAATGAAATTCTCATAAGTTATCTCCTAAATAAAAGGCGTAGTTTTTACAAATTGATGGCTTTATATCGACCCATTATAGACGATGAGATGCGGTTCGTGTATACCCTGCAGTATGAAAAAAGTTGTTTGGGACCGTCTCGGTATCACTTTTTCTTCGGCTTGCGTTGTTCACTGTATCATGGTGGCCTTCCTGCCGTTCTTTTTACCCTTCGCTTCGCAATATACCCATTCATCCTGGGTGCATGTTGGTGTCCTCGTCACCATGCTCATCACTACACCCTTTGCTTTTATACCTGGTTATAAAAAGCATGGACTGACTTGGATCTTGGCCACGGCCTTACTGGGTATTCTTTTGGTGATTCTAGGAATTATGGTTGAAGGCAAAGTTTCAGACCAGATCAGCCATGGAATTTCCATTTTCGGCAGCTTGTTTTTAGTCATAGGCCATGCCAAAAATATCCAGCATGCTCACCGCCATCCTCATCATCCCGCTAATCAGTGTTGCTAAGATTCATTTTCAATCATTTTAAAAACTGATCCAAATCATTTCTTGAATCACCAGCTGTAGGTTATAAATTCGCCATATTTCACTGGGAGCTTTCATGAATTTTCTGCTTTTACCTTTTGTTGGTATTTTGTCTGTATATGCTTCAATTCCGCACGAGCAAATGGAACTTGCGAGAAAGAATTGTCGACAGGGAATCATCGATAATACATTTCAAGTGATGCTTAAATCAGGCTTTCAGGAGGGTGATAAGGCTGAAATGTTGGTTGAGAATCCATCAAAGATGATACGAAATATTAAAATCATGGATGAAAAGAAGTTAACCAAAGCGAAATTAGAAGTTGCCCCATGGTCAGACTCATACTGGCCACTCTACCTAGGTGCGATTGGAAATAGATATAACGATCCAGACTTTGCCTTCGAAGAGTGGAAAGGTGCATTTGACTATATTACCAAAACCCCGGCCTCAAAGCTGATTGCTAAAAAACAGTTTAATTCACTTTCTCCTGCTGAAAAATATGATTATTTTTTTCATATTAAGTCCAACGGCTTAACCCAATCAAACTGGGCCGAAGGACAGCAGTACTTTAATGAATCAGGCAGCGTAGAAACCTGGATGGGACTCTGTCATGGGTGGGCAGCTGCGAGTATCATGATGCCAGAGCCTAAAAAGGCAGTTGAAGTGGGAACCGCTGAAGGGCGCTTTTCGTTCTACCCATCGGATATTAAGGCCCTTGCTACTCTTATTTGGGCCAAGGGCGAATTTAATTCGAGGTTTGTTGGCGGAAGATGTAACTCAAAGAATCCAAGAAATGATGAAATGGGAAGACCAATTGAACAAGATTGCTTGGACAATAATCCCGGAACCTGGCACATGGCGATTGTTAACCAGATCGGACAATTCAAGCGATCATTTGTGATGGATGCGACCTACGACTACGAAGTATGGAACCAACCAGTAAATGGCTATAGCATTAAATATTACAACCCAATTACAAAAACAGATGCAGCGAAATTAGGTGAAGCAATTGTAACCAGAAAAGAGTTCAAAAAAGATCCAAGGGCAAAAGCAAGAGCTGCGAAATCAACTCATCTCGTTGGGGTAAAAATGACAGTTCAATATGTGGTGGAAACTTCCCCATCAACTGAAGAGCATCAGCAAACTGCAATGAAGGCCGTGGTTTATGAATATGATCTTGAGCTAGATAAGGACCTAAACATCGTTGGTGGAGAATGGTATTCAGATAATCATCCTGATTTTCTGTGGGTACCTGAAAAACAGGCATTTCCAGACAACGATGGTGATACTTCTGATAAAAGTATCAATCTGGATGCAGTTGATAGTGAAGTGATTGAATATGCTAAAATAAACGCGCAAAACGAACTACCTTTCGGTCCAATTGTGAGGACACTGGTAAACCAATCTCAGGAAGGCCGATAGGCAAACGACTGGTCTTTTTGGCAATTCTATTGGAACATTAAGTTTCATAAAATTGCCATGGGATTTCAATTTGCTGCAGTTCATTTTATTAAGCTTTCTTTGTTTTCCTTTATTTGCCCAAGAAAAAAAACAACTCCCTTTGTGGGAAGTCGGTGCCGGATTTCTTCCATTCAGGGCCGACCATTACCGCGGATCTCCCCAGAACAAATGGTACTACTTCCCCTTCCCTGCTTATGTTGTGCGTGGAAAAAATATTGAAGCCGAGAATGGCTACATTCGAAAGCACATTGCCCGTCTTTCAGATTCCCTCGTTTTAGATTTAAGTTTCAATCTTGGACTTAATGTAAATAGCCAGGAGAATGATCTAAGAAAAGGGATGCGAAATCTTGATCCTACATTTGAACTAGGACCTATTCTTCGTTACTACTGGTGGAAATCCCAAGATGAAAAACACTTCCTCAATCTTGAAATACCTTTTCGAGGGGTCTATGCCACTAATCTAACTTACATTGATCATGTAGGTTATTATTCGATTGCCTACCTCAATCTTCTTTCTAGGGCGACTGATAGTACCTGGGGCTGGGGTTCAGAATTTTCAATTGGTCCTCAGTTTGGGTCAGCGGGTTTTCATAACCGCTTCTACGCTGTTGACTCCGAGGACGTCACAGCGGAACGCAAATACTTTCATTCGGTGTCCGGTTATTCAGGGACGCAATTCATGGCCACCTTTAACAAACGTATTGGTGATTTTCTTATCCTTCCATTTTTGCGATATGATTATTTAGATGGTGCCGTTTATAAAGGAAGTCCTCTTTATAAAAATGCCCACTATACATTTTTTGGAGTTGGTCTCGTCTGGTATTTCTCACATTCTAAAGATGTTCAGACTGCACCGACGATGGTGAAATAAATTTTGACAAAAAAAAAGCCACCCGAAGGTGGCTTTTTTTATTATGCTTTTTTGCCGTATTTTTTATTGAATCGATCAACACGTCCTTCAGTATCCATAACACGTTGAGTGCCTGTGTAGAAAGGGTGAGAACCAGAAGAGATATCTACTTTGAAAAGTGGATACTCAACACCAGCAAGAGTAATTTTATCATTAGTCTTGATTGTTGATTTAGTGATGATTTCGAAGTCGCAAGAAACGTCTTTGAAAACAACATCTCTATAGTTTGGGTGAATATCTTTTTTCATACGTATATCCTTATAGTGAACAAATAGTACTAAATTTGAAGTTTGAGCAATTTACCCATGGGTGCGCCCACTGTCAACGAAGAATTTTATTTCTTCCCGGCAGCAAGAACAATACTTGCAAGTTCGGCCTCAGTCATCTTTTCAATAACTTTCGGGTCTCTTTTGTCTTCCGGAAGGTTAATATTCTTGGTTCCGACCTTAATGTAAGGACCGTATTTTCCGTCCAAGATAGAGGCTTTTTTCTTCAATTTTGCTACGACCCCGAAGTCTTTAAGGACTTTTCCGCCTCTGCGTGAAGCATTTTTCTCTTCATTTAGAAGCTCAAGGCCACGTTTAAGGTCAATTGTGAAAAGGTCGTCTTCTTTTTTGAGGGAGCGAAAATTGCCATCATGCATCACATAAGGTCCAAAGCGACCATTATTTGCAAGAATCGGCTTCTTAGTCTCAGGATGGATTCCAAGCTCTCTTGGAAGAGATAATGCCTGAAGGGCCGCATCCATTGTCACCGTTTTTGGATCCATGCCTTTAGGAAGGGATGCCCTTTTCGGCTTAGGGGCCTCTTCTGTAACTTCTCCCAATTGGAAGTAAGCACCATATCGACCAACCAAGCAATAAATCTTCTGCTTAGTCTTAGGATCAACACCAATTGGTGTCGGACCATCGGCTTGATTCTTAAGTAGCTCTTTAATCTGTTCCGGATCTAAATCTGCTGGAGCAATGTCTTCTGGAATAGAGGCATGAACTTCATCTTTGCCTTCGCCTTCAACCACGTATGGCCCAAAACGTCCGACTTTAATATTCATCTCCACGCCGTCTTTTACAAGATGAATAGTGCGTGATTCTTCTGCTTTAATTTTCTTATCTTGCTCTTCTACTTTCTTCGCTAAACCATTTTTACCTTTGTAAAACTTAGTCAGATACTTAAGTGAATCTTCTTCACCGTAAGCAATCTTATCCAGCGACTCTTCCATTTCAGAAGTAAAAGAATAATCCATTAAATGAGCGAAGTGATTTTCTAAAAGTTGAATCACGGCCATTCCGGTAAATGTCGGAATTAAAGCTGATGCATCTTTTCTAACATAACCACGATCCAGAATAGTTCCGATAATCGAAGCATATGTAGATGGACGTCCAACGCCTTCTTTCTCTAAACCTTGAACGATCGAAGCTTCCGTGAATCTTGCCGGTGGTTTTGTTTCGTGTTGAGTAGGATTGATTGAGGCGGCTTTGAGGATGTCGCCTTTTTTAAGAACAGGAAGAATTAATTCCTTATCTTCAAGTGCTGCATCCGGATCATCTGAACCCTCAACATAAACTCGTAAAAAACCTGGGAAGATAATGCGCGTTCCGCTAGATGAAAATTCAGCTTCCCCTGCTTCTATCTTAATCGTCATCGATGCCTTCTCAGCTTCTTTCATCTGAGTTGCCATCGTACGTTTCCAAATCAATTCATAGAGCTGAAGTTCACGTCCAGTCATGCCGGTTTTATCCGGGTGAGTGAATTCTGCACCAGCAGGACGAATCGCTTCATGTGCCTCTTGGGCACCTTTTTGTTTTGCCGTGTACTGACGAACTTCCGGGTGTAAATATTCTTTCCCATAAAGCTTCACCACCATTTCACGAGCAGCATTGATAGCTTCTTGTGAAAGATTGGGTGAATCTGTTCTCATATAAGTAATGAGACCTTCTTCATATAATTTTTGCGCCGTTCTCATGGTGTCTTTTGAAGACAATCCAAGCTTTCTGTTGGCTTCCATTTGAAGCGTTGATGTAATAAATGGAATAGCCGGCTTCGAATTAAATGTTTTTTCCTCAACCGAAGTCACTTTCCAAGTTGCGGTCTGAATATTCTTAGCAAGATCTTTGGATTTCTTTTCATCCAGAAGAACTACTTTTTTCTCATCAAAAAGTTTACCAGTAAGACCATCAAAGTCCTTACCTCCAGCAACTCTTGATCCTTTAACCGTGGTTAACTTGGCCTCAAAAAGTGCTTTCTTATCTTTTTCTGGATGAACTTCAGCTTTAATATCCCAGTAGACTGAACGCTTAAAACGCATACGCTCACGTTCACGTTCAACGATCATTTTTAGACCTGTTGATTGAACACGCCCGGCCGAAAGACCGTAGGCGATTTTCTTCCATATTAAAGGAGAGAGTGTATAGCCATAAAGTCTGTCTAATATACGTCGTGTCTCTTGAGCACGAACGAGCTTCTCATCTACTTCTCTTGTGTCTTTAAGTGCTTTTAAAATGGCAGCTTTGGTAATCTCGTGAAAAACCATTCGCTTAACCGGAACTTTGGGTTTTAAAAGTTCCAGTAAATGCCAGGAAATCGATTCACCCTCTCTATCTTCATCGGTCGCAAGATAGATCATGGCGCAATCTTTCATTTTGGACTTTAGATCGGTGATAATTTTCTTCTTATCTTTAGGCACAACATAAAGTGGTGCAAAATCTTCTTCCACATTTACGCCAAGTTTCGCCCAATCTTCTTTTTTTAAGGCGGCCGGAATATCTGAAGCTGATTGCGGCAAATCACGGATATGACCCATGCTCGCCTCTACTATATAGTTGCTCGGTAGAAACTTACGGATAGTTTTTGCTTTTGTAGGTGACTCAACAATTACCAGATATTTTTTCTCGGCCATTTTGTTCCTGATTTTGTACGTACCTTTAATAGAGATAAGGGCCATCCGGAAAAACGTCAAGCTTTAAAAATTCGAAAAGCTATGCGTTAACATGTAGGGGCAAAAACAAAAAACCCACCAGACGGTGGGTTTTGATTCGAAGATTGTGTTTTTAAATTAGTGAACCGGAAGTGACGACATCATTTCTTTTTGTTCGCGCTCAAGCTCTTTCTGGGCCTTGCGTGCGGCCCGGCGATCTTTTCTTTCTTTAATTTTTTTCTCAATCTTGGCGCGGATACTTTTTCCAGAAACATAACCTTTCGCTCTGCTCTTCATTAACTGGTATGCTGAACGATTCACAACATAACTGCAAAACGAACTAAGATCTTTATCTTTTTCAAACTTCTCTTGAGTCGTTTTTTGCATACAGATGGCAGTTGAAATCCCTGTACCAATGTCTGCAACAATAACCGGTATCGCATAAATTCCGGCCAGTGATGAAGAGATGAGTCCCAAAACAATTTTTGGTCCAAAAATTTGTCCTACAATGGTAATCGCCCCTTCATGAATCTTGGGTAGGGCGGCCTTGTAGTTTTCAAAACCGATTGATTTATCAAAGTAACCCGACATGATGATGTCAGTTAGTTCTTCTTGAGTAACTTCTCCAATGATTGGCTTAACTTCCTGGTACTCTGAATGATTATTAATAAAATCCGGAGTTACTTTAGTCATATCGATTGAAGCAATTTCTTCCTCAGTTAATTCAAAGTCAGCAAGATCTACCGGAATTTCTCTTTTAATCCCAAGACTAACAAGAAAATCTTTCAAGATAATATGTGATTTCTTCTCAACAATCTCTTCCATTTTTGCCAGCATGACTTCAACCATTTCTTCTGGAGTTCCAGCATCAAGGTAGAGTTTATCGAATTCTTTTGAATGATTTAAAAAGAATTTATAAAGAGCAATGATATCTTGGTTTTTATCTTTTTTCTCAAACAGTCCAGTCAAAAATCCTGAAGCGTTCATGAATGGCTTAGATGTTACGGTCGTTAACCAAGCAGAAGCTTTTCCAAGCTTGCGGCCAACATTCCGAACGACAATTTCTTCTTTCGCTTTACCTTCGCAGTTTTCACAATCATCAAGCTTTTTTACTTCAATCACCATTTCTTGCGATGATTCTTTAATACTCTTGGCAACTTTTTTCAACATGATGTTGGTCTTATTATCGTGTTTGCCAGAATCGGCTTCCTTCTCGAGATCTTGGGCGACACTATCTTTATCGGATTGAGTGACAACCTTGGTTTCTTGAGAATATCCCTGGTTCATCATCAATAACATCACCACAAACAATACGGTCTTCTTCATACACTACCCCTTAGAAATAAATATAGATGACGGGAATGAAGCAAGAACAGGGCCAGTTCAACTTACAAAATTACTGCTATTTAAAGGCGCTTACCTGCTAGGACTGTAACGGGTGTCTAGTTTTTAGTCAGTTTGGGAGGATATTGTTTTGCCCTACCAATAAATTGTTTTCTTTTAGATAATTAATCAAGGTGATTATCAAAGATGTTTCTTAAGTCAGTTGTTTTGTCTTAGATCTTGAAGAGAAAATGATATATATGTAATTCTTTAATTTCACCTACAACCACTCCCAAAACCAAAGCGTATTTAAAATTCCAAGACCACCAACTATCAAGACTCTTCCATTTGGCAATAATGTTGATGTATGAGAAATGCGCGCATCAGTTAAAGGCTTTTGATTAGTCCAATTATTTGTTTTGGGATCATATAATTCCACCGTATTTAATTTTAAGGAAGTCCGAGACGTACCAGTCACCCCACCACTAACTAAAACTTTTCCATTAGACAACAATGTTGAGGTATGCTTTTGTCGGACTTCTTTTAAAAATGCCCCCGCAACCCAACTATTCAATTCGGGGTCAAATATTTCGACGCTACTTAAAATCCTTGACCCGTCATCACCACCAACAACTAATATTTTTCCGTTCGCTAACAAAGTTGATGTATGAAAGCTCCGACCTACCGTTAATGTTGCCTGATTACTCCAGCTATTAGTTTCAGGATCATATAATTCGGCACTCTTTAAATGTCCAGCATAGCCACGCCCACCAATGATCAATACTTTCCCATTTGGAAGTGATATTGCTGTATGATGATAACGAGCTTCTATTAAGGATGCCTGATTGCTCCAGCTATTAGTTATTGGATCATATAATTCAACACTTTCTAAAAAACCCGCTGTATAGCTCCACCCACCTATTACTAATACTTTTCCATTTTTCAACAAAGTTGATGAGTGTCCATAACGATCATTCATTAAATAATTTCGATAACTCCAACTATTGTTTTCAGGATTAAACAATTCGACACTGTTTAGACTTCTTGAACCATAATTCGACATCCCTCCAACGACTAGAACCTTTCCATTTGTTAATAGTGTTGAAGTGTGTAAACTACGGGCTTCAGAGAATGAAGCCTTTGTGCTCCAAGTATTTGTTCCTGAATCATATAGCTCCACAGTGTTTAAATATTTTGAAAAATCACCATGACCTCCAATGATTAACACTTTACCATTTGGTAATAATGTTGAGGTATGTGAAAAACGAGCATCTGCGAGTTGCAAACTTGTATTCCAGCTGTTAGTTCCTGGGTCATATAATTCGGATTTTGATAATAAATTCCCCGAATCACTCACTCCACCAACGGTCAACACTTTTCCATTTGGTAGTAATATTGAACTATGGGCATAACGAGCGTCGTTCAATGGTGCCTGCGTAGTCCAACTATTCGTTTCCGGATCATATAGTTCGACTCTGATTACATAGCCTAGAATCCCATATCCACCAATAACTAATACTTTTCCATTCGGTAATAATGTTGATGTAAATAACGACCGAGTTTCAACTAGGGCCGCCCGGGAACTCCAGGTATTCTGTATTGGATCGTATAATTCGACACTGTCAAAATAAGTTAATTTGTCAGTCCCCCCAATAACCAAGACTTTTCCATTCGACAACATCGTTGAAGTGAAAGAAAGACGTGCCTTCGTTAACGATGCCCGAGTACTCCAAGAATCCCTTTCCGGATCATAAGCTTCTACACTTTTCAAAGCCCCTGAAATGTTAACTCCTCCAATGACCAAAACCTTACCATCGGAAATCAAAGTTGAAGAGTGTAAACTCCGAAAATTACTTAAAGGGGATTTTATGTTCCAAGTATTCGTTCCTGGATCGTATAATTCGACGCTTTTCAAATTGCCATAATTACTTACTCCGCCAATGACTAACACTTTACCATTTGGCAATAATGTTGATGTATGGGAGTCACGACCAGCATTTAATGAGGACTGCGTGCTCCAACTGTTTGAATCAGGATCATATAATTCTACACTGCTCAGATAGACTGCATTTCCAATGCCACCGATAACCAATATTTTCCCATTCGGTAATACAGTTGATGTATGGCCAGAACGGGCAAACTTTAATGGCGCTGATGGGCTCCAACTCTTAGTTTTCGGATCATAAAGTTCTACACTGTTCAAATCCCCTGCATCGCCGGCCCCACCAATAACTAACACTTTCCCGTTGGCCAATAATGTAGTGGTATGATCCCTCCGACTCTCTTGCAAAAACTTTGTCCTGAACGAAAAGTCTGCTGTTGTTAATCTGGGAATTGGATTAGGAGTGCTGCTTTTTACGCTACCTAATTTTGAACACCCCAAATTTAATATTAAAATAAAAAGCAAAGTAAAATATTTCATAGGTACGCTCGAGATTAGTTGTTTTTATGAATCAATTTGTGACCCCATAGTATTCACAATCTTATTTGAAAGACCAATAAAATAGGAATAAAAAATGACCCGTTGCTCAAGGGGAAACACCTGTAGGATAGGTACTAGAAAATGTGTATAGAGTATTAAAAGTACTTAGAATGCCAGCGCATCATCACCATCAAGAAAGAGCTCTTCTTTACGTTAACAATTTCTAACTTTGTGAGTATATCTACTAAGTAAAATCAAAATTAAGATCGTTGCAGTACCAACAATTACAGATAGTGCATGAAAACTCTTGTAAGAAAAATAATCAGGCACAACAAAAGCTCCAGCAGAATGTAGTAAGACAAAAAAACTAATCGTTACAAAAAGGATTTGATTATAAAGTGGGTTTAGTTTCGTTTTTGGAAGATTGACATCGAGGTTCTGAATTTTGAGTTCTTGAGATTCTACCATCTCCATGTTGATGGAATGGTTCGTTTGTTGCTTAATTAAGCTTATTTCTGTTTGATTCACAAGAACCTCATTTATATAAATTGTATTAAATACTTTAAAGCAATCCGGGTGCCAAGACGAACCCAAATTACAGGGTTTTTAGCCCATAAAAATCTCAACGGATTATCGAGTGTTTAAATGTTTGACACTTTTGAGCCGTTGCAGTGCCATTGTAAAGGACGCCTTGGCCCAGTTGAGTGGAGTTATAGGTGAAGGCACAAAGGTCTGCTTACCGTCATTCACTAAAATATTGATACTCTCTGGAAAGGCAAGATTCATGACCGGTTTACCATCGGCGGCTAATACCACCCCATCTCTTGGAGTGACTTGCCCTAGTGCGCGTTTAAAGTGAAGTTTGGCCAGTCGCAGATACTTTTTATCTTTTTCAGCAAATTGTAAATAAATCATCGAGAGTTTTGAATCAAAGAACCATTGTGCTTCTGTCGATGGAATAAATTGCTTGAAGCGTGCCCCAAAAGAAGATGAGCTTGATGAATCGCCAGTTAAATCAGGAAGGCCATCGACTGTTTTCTCTTTCACCCAGTAATTACCGGCCTGGTAACTATCAAGAGGATATCTGATCACACCATAAGGACGAATGAGTTTCTCTAAGATGGTAAGTCCCAAAAGCTTTTCTGCACCACTTAATTTCTTTAGTGGGTGTGGTAAAAAAAGATTAAAGAGCGCAGCATCTTCACGACGATAGCTTGGCGAAAATTCATCATGGTCTGGAGATTCCCCTCCCGCATTAAGGTTCTTACGAATTCTGACGTACCCATGCTTAATGAGTTTTTGGACCAATGTTGGATTCCAGTTAACAAGTTTGGGTAAAGCTTCCCAGCTCTCTAAGGCACGCACGACCATGGCGACACTGGAAGTGTTTACTTTACTGATCTCTTCCCAAGCACCAGCGTCTGGAAAATCCCAATATTTAATTGTATCTAAGTATGGAACAAAAAGATTCAATGAGCTTTTTCGTGAGGGAGTAAAGTCCGATACTTTGATTATGCCTTGTTTGTATCCCTCAGCAAGACCCAAAAGAAAAAGACCGTGGGCATCGTTTTGACGGTGATTCCATTCCTCAGGTTTTCCGTCCTTGGTTACATCTTTAAACTCAGGACTCTTACTATCAAAACGGATGTGAGGGACATTCATTCCTCCTTCGTAGGCGAGCTTGGGATCTTTTATATTTTTTTCAAAACGGGCCACCTGATCAGGACTAGAGTAATAGTCCCAAAGGGAAAGGATCAGATTTCTGGCCTTTTCATTTTTGCTCGTTTCAAGAAAAGAAAAATAAACCCAAACGGAATCTCTAACCCAGACAGCATCATAATTTGTTTCGTCCCCGTCTTCCTTGTCCGAGCGATTAGCGGCCTGAACAAATCCTTGAGGGGTAATTGGAATTTCGAGGGATTGACTTAATATTTTTTCAAGCTGCAATAGATCAGCACTCGCTAGGTCATTTTTTATATATTTTGAAAATGAAGGATTCCCTAGCATGACAAAATCACCCTCTGAGGCCAAGTGCTGTACGTAGAGATTTTTTTTGGTGGTTGAGCAGCTGCATAATAGTAAGGTAGCAAGAA
Source organism: Bacteriovoracaceae bacterium (assembly GCA_044377495.1). Classification (GTDB taxonomy): domain Bacteria; phylum Bdellovibrionota; class Bacteriovoracia; order Bacteriovoracales; family Bacteriovoracaceae; genus Peredibacter. The sequence continues at coordinate 15,466 of JBILYY010000011.1, forward strand.
GGATTTTTTTCATACTTCCACAATAAAGATATTTAAGGGCCTAGACAATATAACTTTATCTCTGATCTAAGCAAGATGCGTTAAAGTTCACGCCTCGCTCACCCAGACTACTTGCAGAGTTCTTTATAAACCAAAAATGATTTTGCAAAATGGTCTGGAAAATAAACGAGATACTTACCATTTTTGTGTCCGGCCGGAACACGCAATATCTTTTTTGAAGATTTGACCGTTACGACGTCTTGAGTAGATTCGGTCAACACTTTAAACTTACTACTAAAACTAGCACTCACTTCTTGTACAAGATTCTTTGAGCAAGGCTTCACAGGAATATCAAAAGAAAGTCTCTTGCTCGAAAGCGACAATCCTTTCTCATCATCTTTGAAAGTATAGACATGTCCTCGGTGATTTACTTCGTAGGTTTCGGCCAAGGCATTCAGGCAGAGCATCATCAGAATTAAAAATTTCATAGGCATCTCTTGTACTCATAGCTTTCAGCGTTTTTGAGCATTAACTCTTTACATGCCGTAGGGATTTCTCGCCCAGAAGCTTTAAGTTGGTTTAACGAGCGCCATAAGTCCTGAGGATGGTTATCCAATGAGCCCATAATTTCGAGACTAAGATGTCCGTCGGGAAAGAATGGAGTCACTAAAAGGGGACAGAAAAGCATTTTAGAATTCTCATCATTTACAGTAAATCCGAATTCGTCTGCGAATTCTTCTTCAAGATAATGGTTTCCAGCATCTTTCCCAGTTGCTGCCTGAAATTTTTCGTAGCGGGATTTGATACATGCCTTTGCTTGGTCCACATATTCTGCCGTTTTCGGTGAAAATTCTCCAGCGATATGGAGATGAGAAAAATGATGGCCTAGTTCATGGGCGAAAATCTGCGCCCCATATTCTTTTTCTTTTAAAGAAAAAAGTGAGTATTTAACTTCAACTTCATCAAAGCCATCTTCATAAAATTCTTTATATTTTGGATCGTTGTAGTAATCCGAGATAAGAGCAATTGGTGCTCCTTGTGACGCTCCTACATAAGAATAAAGATTCTCTTCCCCTTCGTAGGCAAGTTGGAGAATCGATTCACTGTCCCAAGAAGCTTCAGTTTCACCTACATCATAGACTGAAGTTTCCATGATTGATTCATCCAGACTCACAACGGCCGATGCCAATTTTTCTTTATAAATACTAAAGCTATGCTCCGACATGGATTGTTTCTGATATTCGAGGAGAGATTCTATCACTTTTTCTTTGTGGCCATTAAAAGCGGCGATATCTTCTTCTGATGGAGCGTTGGCCTTAAGTGCTGACTGGACTTTCAAGGAGGCCAAGGCTCCTTTTTTAAACTCAGGACTGAGAAGTTTGGCCTTAACATCAAGAAGTTTTTTTGAGATGCCATCATGTCTTACCATCTCGTCAAACATTGTTTCACATTCAGGGGCAAAACAAAGATTAGATCCGTAACCACTTTCTTCATTCTTTTTATTTCTAATCTCTGTCAGTCCTTTCAAGTAACGCATACGACCTGCGTAATCAAGAGACCCATATTTTCCCCAGCTTTTGTCCATAAATTCAATAAGCTTTTGGGATTGCTCACCTTCGGGCTTAGTTCCTTTAAATGAATCATAATCTGCCTTAAGTAATTGCTCGTGCTCAGGCACCAAAGCCGCTACTTCTTTTTCATCGTAGTAACCCATAATCAAAGCATCAGAAATATTTTGCTGGAAGCTCACGGCCTGGGCCAAAGCTATTTTTGTTTTAAGTGGATTTTTGTCCAATGCTTCATCATCACATGCTATTGAAATTCTCTCAGCAAGAGGTTTATCGTGAGAAATGAGCTGTGAACATTTATTTATGAAGTAACTTGTGACCATGCTCTGTTTAGTCGACTTAGAAAATTCCTTGATCAAATCTTCCACGGGTTTATTGGCCATGGCATCAATAGCCTTAGCAACGCTACGAACCTGGTAATCAAAGTAAGATTCATTTTTTTTGAGTGTTTCTTCAGTTACTTTGTTCGGATGTGAGTTGATAAAGCTTTCAAACCTATCGCCTACAAGAATCATGGGGTACAGATCTGGGCTCAATCCTTTACAAAGACCTTCTACACATTGAGTTTTGAGATCATCATCTTCCAGAGCACAAACCTGAGCATCAGGAGCAAGGCGATTGGGATTTAAAACATAATCCAATAAGCTCTTGGAATAGACAGTATTTGTGACAAGTAAGAAGCTAAAAAGGATTGATTTTCTCATCCTAATTTATCGGACTAGAGGCTTAAGGTCATAAGCCAATAAAACCCGTCTAAAACACTTTGTTATGGTTTTTTATAAACTTTTTTAGATTTTCTTGAATGAACCATTTTCCCAAATATATTCATAAAATTTAACACTTGGAACTTTTTCAACATATCGAATGATAGTCTTACTATCCCGCTTAACAAAAGCTGGATCCGCGAGCTGAATATGAAACTTCGACAAGTCACCAGAATCATCATTCCATAAATTTTTGCTTACAATTTTATTAAAATCATATTTTTCATTAGTCTTTGAGATCACTTTGTAGATCCCACTTGCTCCGGAGCTGCCGCCGCCAACATCAACAATGACGTACTCATTTTTGCCATCATTATTAATATCCAAATCAAACACATAGTAGCTTTCACTATTAATAACGAGGTAATCCTTTCCTGCATTCGAACGCAATACACCTACAAGGCTTTTGTCTTTGTTTTGAATAAAGCTCATAAAATTGGTGATGCCATCTTTAGGAAGCGGATTGATGGCCGTAGTGGACGCATTGGAGATAGAAATAAAGGCGATAAAGGTAAAGATGTAATTCATCGTTTAGGTGAGCAAGTCTGCTGAATTTGATAATTGTAAGTGCGAACAAGATTGTGATCCTTATCGATAAAAAGCTCAGAGATTGCAGAGAAATCATTTCTAACCGATACAACTGTATCTGCTGTGCATTTTATAATCCAGCCCCAGCCATCCGCAATTCCAGTATCGTCGGCACTAAAGGTTTCCTCACCACCAGGGATGCTGCGATAATTTGTGGTGAAGTTGGTCACACCAGGAAGGTCTGGGTGGACTGCTTGCTCGATAGTCATTAAATCAAGCCACGGCTCGCGGTGACCGTCCTCTATTAGGCAGAAGTATTTACCAGCAAGATTTGGGCAGGCCTGAAGGCTTAAGGGTAAGATGAATAGTAAAACGAAAAAGCACTTTAAAGTTTTTTTCATAATTTTTAAATTTTTATTTTCCGTCTAATGTTTGTTTTAAATCTTCAATTAAATCTTCCGCATCCTCAAGCCCCACAGAGAGTCGAAGCGAATAAGGACTGATTCCCATTTCATTTTTATCTTCAGCACTCAAATCATCACCAAAGAAAAGATGAGTTGGACAAATGATACTTTCAGTCGCTCCAAGGCTTACAGCAAACTGAATAAGCTTAAGCTTGTGGGCAAATTGATCTGCATTTTGGCCTTTTGAATCGAGAACAAAGGATACCATTGCTCCCATATCTAGCATTTGCTTTTTGGCCAAGTCGTGACCTTTATGATCAAGGAGACCTGGGTAGTAAACTTTGGACACCTTAGGGTGTTGGTTTAAAAACTCCGCAACTTTGGCAGCATTCTTTGCGTGACGTTCAAAGCGCAAGAGATAAGTCTTAAGACCACGCTCAACTAAAAAAGCGGCATGAGGATCAAGTGTCGCACCGAGGGTAATGGTCATTTGTCTGATCTGTTGAATCAACGCTTTTTTTCCAGCAATTGATCCGGCCATCACATCCCCGTGTCCGTTTCCAAATTTCGTTAAGCTTTGAAACATGAGATCTATATCTAGGTCGGTGTGCTGATGAAGACCAGCGAAAGTCCCATCCATTGTAACGAGAATATTATGTTTGCGAGCAATTTTAATGATGCGATCAATGTCGGCAATATCAAGATTAGGATTTGTAGGGCTTTCGAAATGAATAATTTTTGTCTTACCCGGGATGATAGCCTTTTCGAGTTCATCTAATTGAGTGAGCTTGAGAATGGAGGCTTCGATTCCAAAACGTGGTAACATATCTCGGATAAAAATTCTGGCAGGCTTATAGAGTTCACGAAATGTAATGATGTGATCGCCACTTTTTAAGAGACCGAGCAAGGCCCCTGTGATCGCTGCGATTCCTGAACTTAAGACAATGCACTCTTCTTTATTTTGAAGCTCGGCCAAAATCATTTCAAGTTGTCTGAGGGTTGGATTGGCAAGTCGGGTATAAATAAACTGATTGCCGTAAGTCGCTTCCTCAGAAACTACGAACTTAACTGATTGATAGATAGGTGCCAAAAGTGGCGGATTATCTTTTGAGGGAGTAATTCTTTCCGGATGATTTAAGCGGGTACTAAGTTTCCAGTTCTTACGATTTTCGTTTTTCATGATTTCACTTTTTTATGGATAGAGGGCGAAAAATGAATCACAGACCATCCAGATCTCATCATTCATTAAAACCTTAATGGCATAAGTTTCTTTTTTAATTGGACCCATGTCACTGCCTTCAGAAGCAAGAATGACTTTGGAGTTTTCAATAAAACTAAAAGAAAGACTTTCAGCATTTATATCAACCATATCTGGTTGCTGAACGTTACAAAAATCATCCTGATGACATTCCTCGCGACGAACTTTTCTATAAATAACTTCATTATCTTTTTGAATTTCTTCTACGTGAGTGATCATACCCGGAAAAGGGCGAGCTCCCCCAACCTTGCTGTGGGAAAAATAAGTGATGTTTTTAGTACTGCTGCAATCAAGAGTTGAATAAGCAAAGGCATTAGTCGCAAGCATTATGGAGGCAAGTGCAAGTAATTTAACTGACATATAAACCCTTGGTTGAAATGAAACTATGGATTTTTAGCATGAACGCTGCTGAATGGGAACATTGTGATCACTTTAGCGACACATAGAGTCGCGCAATGGTATTGTCATAGGAGAAAGCTATGCTACGAATAAAAGATATTAATTATATTTATTGATTCAACCATTTTAAGTTGCTCCTACTGAAAACAACTCTAAAAGGAAAATGAATGAAAAGTAAATTGATGGTAATTGGTATTTTGGCCCTTTCGATTTCTAGCGCATATGCTGCTCAATCATTTACGGGTAGATCTAGTGCTTATGGAGACGCTACTCGTAATTGTGACGACATTATTGACCATCCAACTGAAGCAGAAGCCGAAAGAAATGCCGATAAGCTTGCCGCTAATTTTTGCGATACTTTTAATATGAAAGAAGTTCGAACTTCTGAGTTTGTATTCACGGGTGGATGCATAACCTCAGGCAGAGGCTTTGCAATCATGAAACGCGAGTTTAAGGATGCAACTGCGGAGTACCGTTGTAACTAATTATCGTATATGAACTTCTCCAGTCCCCTGTGTCACCCGGCCAATAATCCAGGCCTTTTCACCTCTGATCTGTAAGGTCTCTAAAGCCTTTTCAGGTTTATTTGTGGCGAGCACCAGACCTATCCCCATATTGAAGGTGTGACACAGTTCAATTTTATTCAGGCCGGTTCTTTCCATAACTTCTACCATAAAAGAAGGAAGCTCATTAGGAGGAGGTAGAAAATTTACTTCATAATCAAATTTCTCATTAATGCGTGGGATATTTAAAAGCCCGGATCCAGTGATGTTGGCCAATCCCGTTAAGTTTTGACCTAGTGCTAATTTGAGCGCATTGAAAGTTTCAACATAAATCTTAGTAGGAGTTAAACAATCGTTTTTTAATTTTAGTCGATGTTCTTCATTCGATACTTGGTCGATAACTTTTCGAACGAGTGAGAAACCATTGGAGTGAAAACCGGTAGAGGCAATTCCAATTAATGTATCCCCTTCCAAAACTCTTGAACCATCTAAGAGATCTTCTTTGTAGACTTCACCCACTGAAAATCCTGCCAGATCATAGTCACCATTGTGATACATTCCAGGCATTTCAGCCGTCTCTCCTCCGATTAAAGCGAGCTTACCTTGCATGCAACCTTCAACGATCCCTTCAAGAACTTTTTCACTTGTTTCAAGATTCAATTTGCCGCTGGCAAAATAATCAAGAAAAAATAACGGCCTAGCACCTGTACAAAGAAGATCATTAACACACATTGCGACTAGATCAATACCTATCGTGTGATGAATACCTGTTTCAATTGCGAGTTTAATTTTAGTTCCGACGCCATCAGTAGATGCCGCCAAAAAACGATTCTCATCCATCTTATAAAGAGCTGCGAATCCGCCAACTGAAGCAACGGTTCTCGCATCGTGAGTTTTTCCCACCATACGCTTTATCCGGTCGACAAATTTATCGGCCAAGTCAATATCTACTCCACTCGATTTGTAATCCATTGCCATTTGAAGCTCCTAGTGACGAAAATGTCTTTCGTTAGTAAATAGCATCGCCATACCACACTCATCTGCTTTTTTAATCACTTCCTGATCTCTAATGCTGCCTCCAGGTTGAACGATAAATTTCAAACCATATTGGTGAGCGGCCTCAATCGAATCTGCGAAAGGAAAAAAAGCATCAGAAATAAGTACAAGTTGTTCAAAGTTCACATCTTTTTTCTTGGCACGGTAAGCTGCCAAGAGGTGAAGAGAGTCTAAACGATTTGGTTGCCCCATACCGGCACCAACGAGAGCAATTGTATCATTGTGCTCGCCAACAAGTGCAATACCATTGCTCTTTAGATGTTTACAGGCAAGAACTCCAAAGTTAACAAGATGATTTTGCTTATCAGAAAACTTCGCCTGAGTTTTTGTAGCATAAGAAGTGGAAGCAGCTAAAGTTTCATCTTCGTCCTGCATGAGCACTCCACCATGAAAAGAACGCAACGTTTTCTCTGAACTGATCCGGTTTCTGATTGGAAGCTCCAAAAGACGGACATTTTTCTTTTTAGTAAAGTGAGTGATTGCCTCATCAGTGAACGAAGGCGCCATAAGAATTTCGATGAAGCGTTCATCAAAAAACGCTGCCATTTTTAAGTCTACTTCAAAACTAACAGCAATAACGCCACCAAATGAACTTATCTCATCGCCTTTCCATGCCTCGATCATTGTATTTAAGGGCGTAGACCCATGAGCAAGCCCACAAGGGTTTCCGTGTTTAATAACTGTTGCAGAAAAGCCTTTATCAAAGATCCCATGAACATCGCTCATGGATTTCCAAGCGGCATCTGCATCTAATAAATTATTGTAGGATAGTTCTTTACCTTGAATTACTTTGGCTCCCCCTAGTCCGAGAGTTTTCGCATTATTCCATTGGAACCAGGTTCCCTTTTGATGAGGATTTTCTCCGTAACGAAGATCTTGGACCTTGGACAAAGATACAAACTTGTCTTTTCTCTCTGGGTTAAACCTTGAGCCTAGTTCTTCAGCAATGGCAGAGTCATAGCGTGCAATACGATCAAAAGCTTCGCATGCAAGTGTACGTCTAAATTCTTGGGTCGTACCAAAATGATTATTTAAGTGTTCAGTAAATTTGGTGTATTGAGCAGGATCAGTAAGTACGGCAACTGAATTAAAGTTTTTGGCAGCGGCCCTGATCATAAGTGGTCCGCCAATATCTATTTCTTCCACAAGATTTTCTTCTGATTCATTCTTTCCAACATATTGTTCAAAATCATAAAGATTGCAAATAACCAGATCAATTTTGGGAATATTGAGTTTATTCGCTTCGATTTCATCTTGTGCATGACCTCTTCTAAAAAGAAGACCTGAGGCAATTTGAAAGCTAATGGATTTCATTCTTCCACCAAAAGCTTCTGGGTTGCCAGTAATCTCTTCGACCGGAGTAACAGGAAATCCCGCAGCAGTCAGGGCCTTGGCCGTCCCTCCGGTTGAAATAATTCGCACACCTTTTTCTAACAACACTTGAACTAAGGGGATGAGTTGAGATTTATCGGTAACACTTATTAATGCAGACTTAATTGGCGTTATCATACGTACTCCTTTGAGAATTGAACGGCATTTTTAAAAAGTGTTAGAGGAAGGTAAGGATCTTGATGATAACCTTCCGGGTAGAGAGCAGATTCTAATGCTGCCTCTGGATGGGGCATAAGACCGAGAATCTGTCCGGTAGAATCAGTAAGACCTGCAATCCGTGCATATGAACCATTGATATCTTCATGATAAGTAAGTGCAACTTGTTTTGAAGAAACAAGATTTTGATAAAGTGACTTCTGAAGTTCATCATCACCCTTGAAAACAATTCTTCCTTCACCGTGTCTGACAGGAAGAGAAAGTTCTTTTAAACCTTTGGTCCACACACATTTAGATTCAGGAACATGGCACTTTACCCAACGATCCATAAATTTGAATGAATCATTATGAAAAAGAGTGATGGTCCGATCTTGGTTTTGATTTTCAAAGACACCCAGTTTCATCAGGATCTGAAAACCATTACAAACACCAAGGATCAGACCTTTTTTATGAATAAACTCTTTGAGAGAGCTTGCGACTGAGTATTTAAGATCGAGAGCAAGAATCTGTCCTGAATGAAGTTCATCTCCGTAAGAAAAGCCACCGGGGAAGGCCAGAATTTGGTAGTCCAGGAGGAGTTTCGGATTTTTCATCCATTCCTGAATATAAACAATACTCGCCTCAGCACCTGCTTGACGGAACGCTGATGCAGTTTCGGCTTCACAGTTAATCCCCTCGCCGGCAACAACCATGACTTTTACATTTTTCATTATAGTGTTCCTTTGAAATGTTTAAGACATTCCTGCAGGTTCATTTGTTCTAATCCCACAATGATGATTTGATCATCACGGGTGTTTCCGATTCGCTTTATGCTTTTAAAATGCGCTTTGATTTTTTCCCGGTGATTAAACGCACTTGAGAAGACGATCATTCCCATCCCTTCTCCAAATAGATCTACATCAGATGAGAGATTGAGATTAAAACCAAGCTCTGAGTTAATGCTCATCTCGATTAAGGCAGTTAACGTACCACCTTCTGATACATCATGTGCCCCGCGAATAAGTCCCTGTTTAACTGCGCGGTGGTAAACCTGATAGCGTTCCTTGAGGACAATCGGTTCAGTCCGAGACCACTCGCCACGTGGTTTATTCTGAAGTGTTAACAGAGTGAAAGGATGAAGTTCATTTTCTCCTCCCAAAAGCCATAAATCTTCCTGAGACTTAAACCGTGAATGTACCGTCTGATGAATATCTTCAATATGTCCCATGGAGGTAATGAGAAGTGTCGGCAGAACACTAATTTTTGTTTTTTGGTGATTGTAATTAACAACAGCATCATTTTTCATACTGTCTTTGCCACTGATAAAAGGCATTCCCAAAACCGTCGCCATTTCATAAAGGCCTTCATTACAGCGAACAAGTTCCCCAAGCTTCTGGGCATAATCAGGATTTCGGGGTCCTGGTAGTGGATCAGGCCAGCAAAAATTATCAATTAAGACCATCTGTTCAGGATCGGCACCCGTTACAACAGCATTTCTTACGGCCTCATCAATAGCGTAAAGACTCATGAGCTTGGTGTCCTGTAATGACACATTTGGAGCAAGGCCTGAAGCAATCACAACTCCATTTTTTTCTCCGCCACCATGAGGCTTCATCGCAATGACTGCGGCATCAGAGGGGCCATGTGACATGGAGAATGGTTTTGTTACACTCGCAGCTTTTACCTCATGATCATACTGGCGTACCCATGATTCATGAGAGCGAATATTAGGATGATTTAAAAGTCCTAATACTTTTTCCTTTAAAGTATTTGGCGCCGTTTTAAGAGGAAGATCTTTCCACGCAGGTCGAGGATAATTTTTTATCCATGAACTTGTAAGCTCCATCGGTGGAAGATCTTCATGTAAAAATGAAAGAGAAAGTTTAGCGACCGTTTCATTATGGTAAAGAACGATGAAAAATCCATCCGCCGTAAAGGTTCCTATATTTGAAACTTCAACATTAAATAGTTCAGCAAGATGCTTAAACTCTTCCCACTTAGAAGGATGAACAGAGCAAGTCATTCGTTCTTGGCTTTCAGAAATGACTAACTCTGATGGGGTGAGGCCGAGATATTTAACGGGGGCCAAGGCCAGGTCTATGCAAGCACCGTTAGTCAGTCCTGCCATTTCACCTACAGATGAGCTCAGACCACCTGCACCGTTATCAGTGATAGAAGTATAAAGGCCAGCGTCGCGGGCCTTTAAAATAAAATCGGTAACACGTTTTTGAGTAAGTGGATCACCAATTTGTACGACAGTACTGGGAGTTCCCTCTTTTAATTCTTCAGAACTGAAAGTGGCGCCGTGTATGCCATCTTTTCCGATTCGTCCACCCACCATTACGACATAGTCACCTGGCATTTGATTCTTTTCATGGGAATGAATAGGTCCCACCATGTGAGGCAAAACACCGATCGTGCCGCAATAAACTAAGGGCTTTCCAGCGTAAGAGAGATCATAGTGAAAAGCTCCATTCACGGTAGGGATTCCGGACTTGTTGCCGCCATCCTGCACACCTTTATGAACGCCTTGTCTCAAACGCTTTGGTGTATGAAGCTCTTTAGGCCATTCACCAAACTCATCAGCATCTTCAGGAGGAAGACAAAAGACGTCCGTGTTGGCAATTGGTTTCGCACCAAAACCACAACCAAGGATGTCACGATTGACTCCCAAAATACCGGTTAAAGCACCACCGTAAGGATCAAGGGCCGATGGCGAATTATGGGTCTCTACTTTGATGCAAACATCCAGATTTTTATCCCATCTGACGATCCCGGCATTATCAGTAAAAACAGAACGGGCCCAATCGATTTTTCTTTCTTCAATAATGCGTGAAGTGGCACCTTTGATAAAAGTCTTAAAGAGTGACTTAACTTCTCGTTTACCGTCCTCATCTTGGTGCTGAATATTGGCAGAAAAAATTTTATGCTTACAGTGCTCACTCCAAGTCTGAGCGATGATTTCCATTTCAACTTCAGTTGGTAGTTTTTTGAGACTCGTAAAGTGATCGCGTACAAAATGAAGCTCGGACAGGCTCAATGCCCATAGTTGGTTTGAACTCATTTTTTCAAGGGCATTGTCATCAACATTCAGATCAAATGATTTAACACTTGCTTGAGACAATACGACTTCTGGTAAATGAATATGAGAAAACCTCTCCCCGTGAGTGATATCGATCCATTTTATAATGCGGGCCTTCTCGAGCCATGAGTTCGCAAGATCCTTATAAAGAAGCTGGTTTAGATCTGCTTCAGTTTTACTTTTAAAGAAATTCAAAGTACCAGTAAAAACAGAAAGCTCTCTGCCTCTAAGCTTCGGATGTTTTGAGAGAGCTTCTTTTGTAGAATTCGCCAGATTGTCTGTGACTCCTGGGAGAAAGGAGACTTCAACAGATAATTTATTTTCAAAACCAAGCTCAGTTAATTTTTGAACCATTTTTGTATCTTGATTAAGAAATACGTCTTCAACAACGGAGTCAATCAACACATCACGGGCGACTAAATTTAATTGAGCACAAGGTGCGTCCAGTTTAATCCAGAAAGTACGAACGGGAAGTTTGTTGAGATCTTTAAGAAACCGTTTATTTTCAGGAAAAATTTCCAGACGATAAGAGCAAGCTGTATTCAAAAGTTCTTTAATCACTCTTGGATAATGCTCATGCTCAAGTCTTAAACCTTGGGCCTTAAATTCCTCAAGACTATCCCCTTCTTTGGCATCGAAAGAAAACTGAGATATAATTTCCCCGGTATCAATTCCTTGATCAACATAATGTATCGTTATGCCGTTCTTTGCCGCTTTATTATTATAGGCCTTACCGTAAGAGTTCATCCCAGGATACTCAGGTAAAAGTGAAGGGTGAATATTAATAATAGTTTTTGGTGCAAATTTGGATAAGAAGTCGGAACTGAGAAGTCTTTCATATCCGGCCAGTATCACCAGATCAAATTGATAGTTTTTAAGCTCAAGGAGAAGTTTCTCCTCGTGAGTTTGGCGGCTTTCCTCTTTTCCTTTAGTCACGACAACGGTTGATATATTCCAGCCCTTGGCCTTCTGTAAGACTAAGGCTTCAGCTTGATCAGATACGATTGCAGAAATCTCATACCCATATTCCTTAGATTTTTTATAAATGGCTTCAGCATTTGAGCCTCGACCGGAGGCCAGGATAATTATTTTTCGCATAAGAACCTTTTCCCTATATCTTTGCGGTAATGAGCGCCGGCAAATTTGATCTGATTAATTTCTTGATAAATTTTATAGTGAACTTCTTTAAGACTATCCCCGACGACAGTTAGGCCACAAATTCTTCCACCACTGGTAAGAAGTTTTCCATTTTCTTCGCCTACGCCGGCGGGAAAGAAAATTGAAGACTCTTGAAGTTGTCCAACTGTGATTTCATCTCCAAATCTAATTTTCTGCCCAAGTGTTCCGGGATACCCCTCGGCACTTAGAACCACATGAATGGCATGCTGAGTAGAGGGAGTTAAACGGCTTGCATACAGTTCCCCTTTGGCCGCCGCCATTAGAAAAGGAACGAGATCATCTTTAAGTCTTGGCAGAAGACTTTGAGTTTCAGGATCCCCCATGCGAGTGTTAAACTCTAAGGCAAGAAATCCTTTGTCTGTTTTCATTAGACCGGCAAAAAGAAAACCTTTGAAAGGAATTCCACGTTTTTTCATTGCCTTTAAGGTTGGTGCAAAAATCTTCGCCTTTATCCAGACTTCATCCTCAGTGGTCAGCACTGGTGAGGGCGAGATCGTTCCCATGCCACCAGTGTTTGGTCCCAGATCACCATCATTCAGACGTTTATAATCAGTGGCCGATCCAAGATAGAGGTAAGATTCACCGTCACATAAGGCGAATGCAGAAACCTCAGGGCCTGAAATCTTTTCTTCCAAAAGGATTTTTGAAACTTTATATCCAAGGTAGGTACCATTGAAAAAATCTTGGCATGCCAGATTGGCTTCTTCCAAAGTCGTGCAAACAATGACGCCCTTACCTTGTGCCAAAGCATCAACCTTTACGACTACGCCTTCCTTCTTCCAGTTTTTTAAAACCTGCTCGGCTTCTTGAAATGAATTGGCGACTTCGTAATAAGGAGTTGGAATAGAGGCCTCTTTAAAAATTTCCTTACAAAAATCTTTAGAGCCTTCAAGTCTTGCAGCGGCTTTGGAGGGAGCTACAACAAGAACATTATGGTGTTCAAAGAAATCAGTTAGTCCTTCACTCAGCGGAGCTTCGGGGCCAATCACCACAAGGTCTGGCTTTAGAGCAATATATTCATCCCATCCTGAGACTTTTTTAAGATTTATTTTATCAGAAAGATTATTCATTCCTGGATTACCAGGAGAAACGATTAACTCATTAACCATGCCTGACTGCGATATTTTCCAGGCCAACGCTGCTTCACGACCACCAGAGCCAATAAGGAGAATTTTCATTAAAACCCCTTCCATTTTTTGAGCGTGAACTTTTCATCAAAGATTGGTTTGCCGATCACACGCATCGACAAATCATTTGTAAAAGACAAATAAAGAGATGTTGCTAGATCTTTTTGGACAGATCCTAGGTGAGGTGGGCATTCAGTGCATATTGTTTTAAAATCTTGTCCGGTCTTTTCTGCGATCTCTTTGGCATTAGTTAAGTGCTTAAACCACGGTGTCGGACGGTAAAACTCTCTTAAAAATTCCTTGGATAAAGACTTTCCATTCTTTTGCAGGCGAAGCTCATCTAATCCGATAGAATCTACAAGCATAAAACTGCGATCTGTACCAGGCAAGAATGCCCATTCCAGTTTTCCGTCCCAAAGTTCCAAACCCATTTCATTAAAAAGATTTCTCAAAATAATGGCCACTTTGGTTGTTGTATCCACTAATTTTAAAAATTCATTCGAAGTTAAACTGGCCAGCTCTTGAGCTTCACCGTGAGTTAGGTACCGGTCACCTTTTTCTAGCTTGGTTGAGAAATCAATCAACGGGAGGTCCCAAAGTTTTCCTTCTTCCAGATTATTTAAATTCCACTGACTCATGAGAGTTTGATTCTGCTGTACTCGTTTTGCAAGAGAGCTTCCTGGACCAGCTCCAAAACGAAACATGACCTCAAGGGGAACAAGCCCATCTTGAGGCCGGGTCTTATAAAATGAATAATCGTAACCCTTCTCTAGTTTCGCCGGTCTATGGACCGCAACTTTTTTTACTTTGAGATAACTAGTTGGCTTCCAATCAAGCTTTTGTCCGCTTTTATCACTTAATGAAATAAAGTGATGAGCAATATTGTGTTTTTCAAATTCAGCAAAAAACAAGGCTCCCATCATGGCCAGGGCTTCACCTTTTTGTTCCAAATGATCAGGCATCTCTCCCCAATCAAATAAAGAGTACCTATCTGAAAATTCAAAAAGAATATCATCTTTGCTTTCGAACAAATTTTTCACAGAGCCTTTATAAAGAAGCTCGTAATTCATTTTAAACCACCTCAGACAAGGTTCTTGCCTGTTCGAACTTAAATGCGGCCTGTGAGACATCAAATGGATAGTTTCCATTAAGACAACCTGTGCATAGGCCTTCTTGATTAAGAGCTTCTTTCAACCCCTCTAAATCTTGATAAATAACTTTATTCGCTCCCAATACGTCCGCAATAGCTTCCTCCGATAAGTTGGCCGCGATCAATTCACTCTGTAGGGGAAAATCGATACCGAAGTAACAAGGATTTTTAATCGGTGGGCAGGTACTAACAAATGTTACCTCTTTTGCTCCGGCCTGCTTGAGCATCTCAACTAATTTACGAGAAGTTGTACCGCGAACAATACTGTCATCCACAATCAAAACTCGTTTGCCTTTTATTTCTGAGGAGATTGCCATCATTTTCATTTGAACCGCATTGGTTCTTGATTCCTGATCCTGAAGAATAAAACTTCTTTGAATATACCGGTTTTTAATTAACAGCTCCCGGTAAGGGCGATTAATGGTTTCCGCCAAAGCAATGGCGGCAATTCTTCCCGATTCCGGCACAGGGACCACCACATCAACTTCCAATTTTTTCGCCTGAATCATTAGATTGATTTTTTCACCAAGCTTTTTTCCAAGATTTAATCGGGCCCCATACACTGGAGTTCCTTCCATGATAGATTCAGGTGTGGCGAAGTACACCCATTCAAACATGCAGGGTGATTTTGCTTTGGGTTTGGAATTGTGAGAGCTATGAACCTTTCCGTCCATACCGATTGCAACCATTTCTCCAGGCAAAATATCTCTTATGAATTCAAAGCCAAGATAATTTAAAACGTTTGATTCTGAGGCAAGGATGTGAGCAACCTTTCCATCAATATCAATTCGTTTTCCAAGTACCATGGGACGAATACCGTAAGGATCACGTAAACCAAACATATACCCATTGGCCCAAAGACCAATTAAGGCATATCCACCCTGTGCATCTTCAAAGATCTTTTCACTCGCAGCTTTTAATTGTTCCAAAGGTGAATCCGAAATATTGTCTTGGAGCTGAGTTGAAATTAAATTTAACAAGGTCTCAGCGTCATTTTTTGTTAGCATGATGCGGTGGTATTTTTCTTTTAATATTTCTGACAAATCATCCATATTTACGACATTGCCATTATGAACCAAACCCAGACCATGAGGATAATTCACCAACATCGGCTGCAAATCTCTTTGCCCGTGAGAAGCTTTCGATGCAAGAGTGGCATAACGAGAATGCCCAATGGCCGAACGGCCTGGCAGATAAGAAATATTTTCTTTATTAAAAACCTGAGCAACTAAACCTTTATCTTTATGTAAATGAAATTGGGCCGACTCTGATTCAAAACTCAAAATCCCTGCAGCATCCTGACCGCGATGCTGAAGAAGCAATAAACCTTGATAAACCTCGGGAGCTGCTGCTTTTGCTCCATGAATGCCGATGATTCCGCACATGATTATCTCGCTTAGTTTTGAAGGTCTTAACGGTAGTCTAAGAAAAACTCTCTCTATTTGACAATTGAATTAAACTATTATCTTATTAGTTAAACTTAACTTATGAATTAGTCAAACTTATGACAATGAGTCACAAACGAGAATTTACGCTGGGCATTTACGGGGATGGTCAATTGGCCAGTCTGATTGCGTTAAGCGCTATAAAATCTAATCTTTCTGTTATTATTTATTCTTTGGATAAAGAAATATCCCCTTGCAAAAATATCGCTCCATTAAATCTTGGTAAGAGCTGGCATGACGAAAAAAGTTTTTTTGAATTTTGTGATCTTTGTGAAACCGTTGTTCTTGAAAATGAGTTTGTGCCATTTGAATTGGTACTACTCGCTGAAAAAAATGGAACGAGATTTTTCCCTAATGCTGAAAGTTACGCAAAAGTTAGTCATAAATTAAAACAGGTAGAACTAAGCGAACACTTAGGAATTAAGATCCCTGATTACAAGGTCATCTCAAAAGCCTCTGACTTAGAGAACATTTCTCTCCCTGTCATGCTGAAAAGTCTCACCGGTGGCTATGACGGGTACGGTAATTTCGCATTTACAGATCTTCTTCAAATGGATGAGGCAAAATTCTTCATTGATAAAGTTGGCACTGCCTTGGCCCAGGATTTTTTACTCTTTGAAAAAGAAGTGGCCGTAATCGTCGTGTCTGATGGCAAAAGCTTCTTTACCTTTCCAGTAGTAGAAACAATTCAGGACAAGAGTATTTGTCATTTTGTTCTCACGCCTCCCCGCTTTTCAAATGAGCTTCAGGAAAAAATTAAAAATCAGGCGATTCAGCTCATCAAAGCGATCAGTGGAATTGGAGTTTTTGGGGTTGAGTTTTTTAAAATGGGTGAAGAAATGATTTTTAATGAAATAGCCCCACGAACTCATAACTCAGGACATTATACTATTGAGGCCTGTGACTATTCCCAGTTCGACGGTTTGATAAAGCTCATTTTAAATCAACCTCTCTCGCCGCCCCAGCTTAAAACAGAGGCCGCCGGGATGCTTAACTTGCTAGGAACCCAGAACGGAAAAGCTAACTTTCAAGGCAATATGGCTTTTCATAACAATCCTCAGGGATTTCTTCATCTTTATGGGAAAGAAGATTCAAGAATTGGAAGAAAAATGGGACACTTTACCCTATTAGGACATAATCAGGATGAGCTATTTAAAGAACTCTCAATCCTGAAATCGCAGTACCAATTATGAAAGTTAAAACAAAAAAATCAAAAGTATTAGTCGGCATCATTATGGGCTCTGATTCAGATTGGGAAACCATGAAACCAGCCTCTGAAATACTTAAACGTTTTGGCGTCGATCATGAAGTGGAAGTTGTTTCTGCCCATCGCACTCCTGTCAAAATGATGGAATATGCAAAGACGGCCTATGGCCGCGGACTAAAAGTGATCATTGCAGGCGCAGGTGGTGCCGCTCACTTGCCAGGCATGGTTGCTTCTCTCACTATACTTCCTGTTGTAGGCGTTCCCGTGGAAACCAAGAAATTGCATGGACTGGATTCGTTGCTTTCAATTGTTCAGATGCCAAGTGGGATTCCAGTTGCGACCGTGGCAATTGGGAATGCTGAAAACGCAGCTCTCCTTGCCGTTAGGATGTTGGCCCTTAGTGATAAATCCCTTTCTGTTCTTCTTGTTAAGGAAGAGGAAAAACTTGTTAATAAAGTTAGATTGATGAATAAAAAATTAAAAAGTGAAAAACCATGATCTCACGCTATGAAGTTAAAGATATTAGTGTCCTCTGGAATGAAGAGCGCCGTTTTCAAAAGTTCCTTGACGTAGAGATATCCCTACTTAAAGCTCTTGAGAAAAAAAACAAAATCCCCCTCGGAACTGCGAAAGCTTTCGAAAATGTTAAGATTAAACCTGCACGTATTTTAGAGATCGAAGAAGTTACTCGCCATGACGTGATTGCCTTTTGTACCAGTATCACCGAACAAGTTGATCCAATACATGCGCGCTACTTTCACTTTGGTGTGACTTCATCCGATATTCTGGATACCGCTCTTTCGATACAAATTCGTGAATCGCTACTGATAATCGTTGGTGACATGAAGTCGCTGCTTTCTGCTTTAATGGAGCAAGTCACCAAGAGTAAGGATCTTCTCAGCATTGGGCGCTCGCACGGCATGTTTGCTGAGCCCATGATTTTTGGACAAAAGTTTCTCTCTTTTCATCAGGAGTTTTCTCGCAGGCTTAAAGACTACGAGCTGATCATTGAAAATGAAATAACCGGACAACTCTCTGGAGCGGTTGGAAACTATACAATTCTAGACAGTGAAATCGAGTCACTTACTTTATGTGAACTTGGTTTAAAAACGGAACCAGTCTCAACCCAAGTTATCCCTCGCGATCACCTGGCGAAAATTATTTCAAATGGTGCCCTTCTTGCATCGGGACTCGAACGGATGGCCGTGGAATTCAGACTTCTTCACCATTCAGATGTCTCAGAAGTGCATGAGGGATTTAAAAAGGGCCAAAAAGGCTCATCTACGATGCCTCATAAAAAAAATCCTATCAGTTCAGAAAACATTTCAGGCCTTTCACGTTTAATTCGCTCTCATTTGGAAGTGGCCTTGCAAAACAATGTTCTCTGGCATGAAAGAGATATTTCTCATTCTTCCAACGAACGACTCTACCTTCCGGACCATTTTGGACTGGTGACATATGCCATTCGCAGAATGACCTCGACAGTGCGTGATCTGGAACTGCATCGGGATGAAATAGAGGCCAAGGCCCTTGATAATTTCTCGGCCCTTTCAAGTTATCTCCTACATGAAATGATTTTAATTAATCCTACGACTCGTGAAGAACTCTATGCCTTCATTCAGGAAGCGAGTTTCACGGCCAAGAGTTCAGACGAGTTTTTCAACTGGATTGAGTCTAAGGGCAAAGAAAAGGGCTACAAACTTCCAGTTCTGTTAAAGCAGAAGGAGCTTAAAGCGCATTATATGAAGCGTTTTGAAGAAGTGCTGAAAAGAGTAGATCTTAACCAAGGTTAACTGACCCCATCTCTGCTTTAATATTTTATTCGTAGAGTGATAAATCTTAAACTATACTTTTTGGATGACTAATATCACTAAATTGTATCCAAGCCGTTTCGAAAAATTAAACTATACCGATGATCCAACGGTTAAGGTCTTGGCCGACTTTTTTGAAAAAAAAGGTCTGGAGCAACTCAAAAAAGAAGACCGCTCCGAGACTTGGTATGCCGATTTTTTAGAGCATGTTAAAGTCCATGGAATTTATGCCAGGTTTCTCTCTCCAAAAAAATATAGCAACCGCGGTCATGAGTTTGATTTCCTTTCACTATGCCGCTATTTAGAAACTTTTGCCTACTACTCCCCGGCACACGCTTATAGCTTTCAAGTATCATTTTTGGGAATCTTTCCAATTCTGATGAGCGCCAACGAAGAACTTAAAAAAGAAGCCGTTAAGCGATTAGAAGATGGTGCGATGTTCGCGTTTGGACTGTCTGAGAAAGGACACGGCTCTGATATCTATTCTTCAGAAATGCTTATAAAGAAAACTCCTGAGGGATACATCGCTAACGGTTCTAAGTACTATATCGGTAATGCTAATTGTGCCCAAATGATTTCGGTATTATCTGTAGATAAGAGCACAGAAACAACTGGCCCCGTGACTAAAGAGAAGTTCACCTTTTTTGCCTTACGCCCGAACGAAACAAAAAGCTTTGGCGATCTGAAAAAGATTGAAACGATGGGTGTGAAGACAGCTTTTGTCGGCGGATTTAGCCTCAAGGATCACCATTTTACTGAACAAGATGTTATTGCCAAGGGAGACGGGGCCTGGGATGCAGTTTTCGGAACAGTTAACCTAGGGAAGTTCTTTTTAGGATTCGGTTCTGTAGGAATTTGCGAACACGCCATGACTGAAGCTTACGCGCATGTCAGTACTCGTATATTATTTGGCAAACCAGTTTTTGAAATGCCACACATCAAAAAGATTATGGGCGCAGCATGCGCAAAGTTGTTAGGAATGAAGCTCTTTTCATACCGAGCAATCGATTATTTACAGGTGGCTTCAGAAAAAGATCGCCGCTACTTACTTATTAACTCCGTACAGAAAGCTAAAGTCAGCACCGAAGGTGTAGGCGTGATGCAAATGCTTTCCGAATGTGTGGGTGCTAAGGGCTTTGAATCCTCAACCTATTTTGAATCGGCCATTAGAGATGCCATGCTAATTCCAGGACTCGAAGGCTCTACGCATATTAATTATGGCCTTACTAATATCTTCCTTAAAAAATACTTTTTTGAGGCCAAAGATGTTGCCACTCCTCCTTTCCATGAATCGACTCCTGAAAATGATTACATCTTCCACTCGCAAACGGGGGGGTTAAGCAAAGTCGTTTTCCCAGATTACGAGCAGGCATATAAAGGCCTTTCTTCTATTGCCAACGTCCAGATTTTCAAAGACCAACTAAGTGCTTTCAAGGTTTTCCTTCTGGCACTTGGGGCCTTTGAGGCATTTGAAAAAGCATTGAAGCAGTCACTCAAGTCGGGCGAACACACTCAAGACGCAGAAATGATCATGGAGTTAGGAAAATTATTTTGTACTATTGTTTATGGCCAGCTCATTGCGGAGCAAGCAGTACGCATGAAACTCGACGAACGCCTTACTTCCCTTCTTTTTCATCAACTCATCGAGGATTTGAACATCCATGCCATTAAGATCGCCTCACTACCTGTCCTTGGCGAGGGATTTGGGGTTGTTCATAAAACCTTGATTAAGCGTATGATAGAAACTCAGAAAACCAAAACAACGGATATTGATGCCGCGATTGAGATGCTGATTAAGGGTTTTGCCCTCTAGTTTGGCCTAAATTGATTTCTTTCACGAAAAAGTTTTGGAACATGCTGGGATTGTTGCTCTTGATCATCATAAGACCTATGGAAGGCTACCTAAAAAAGCCATCCTTAAAATACGTCTGATGAAGTTCTATCAATGCCTTATCCTAGCGAAATTGCAAAACGCCTAGACAGCATGATTTGGGAAGAGTAACCCTTCGTTTGGCCTCTACCTTGCTATATATCCCCCTAAGAAACATTTTTATTTAGCGTTTTTAAGCCTTTAGACACCACGGCAGGCGTCAGGATAAAGACACTGCTGAAAGTTTAAACAGGGGAAAGTTCATGAAATCATTATTATTATTTTTCTTCACTTTGAATGTAATGGCACAAACTTGTGAAGAGGTTGGTAGAGCTCCAGCCATAATAGATGACACCTCAAATGATGTAGCTGAAATTTCATCACGACTTTCAAATAGAAATTTTGATCTCTTTGAGGCCATCGAAGACTGTAATCCTAAGAAAATTTCGAAAGCACTCAAGCGTGGGGCGGACGTTAATGCTACCAACGATAGTTATACCGGACAAACGAAGCGTTATACCGCTTTAACATTTGCAGTAAAGATGGGTTGCTATGATGCTGCTAAAATCCTTCTAGAGAACAAGGCTAATGTTGATGATGCTCGCTCAATTGATAATAACACTGCCCTCATGGTTGCTGCTCGACAAAACAAATCAGCAATCGCAAAACTACTGCTAGATTACAAAGCAGATGTAAATGCCGGTACGGCATTTGAAAGGAGTGCTCTGAACATTGCAAGTTGGAATAATTCAATTGAAGTCGCAAAGCTCATATTGAGTCGCCCTGATGTTAATTTAAATATCAATCCAACGATTGCAAGAAATGCTCTAGGTTCAGCTCTCTTTATGGGGAATGCTGAAATTGTAGATTTAATTTTGAATCATTCCCCTAAGATTAAACCAATGAACGAAGAAACAATTCGGCTTGCATCTAAATGGGCAAAGAATGAAGAGATGAAAGTTCGATTGCAGAAATATCTAAAGGACAGGTGAAATTAGAACTACATTAGACATACAAGGTCGCCCCAAAAAGGGCCATCTCTTATGATTGTTTGATGAGAATCTTGAACCAACTTGCTTCAATTTACTTAATGTTATTATTTAAGAATCAAAACGAAGACATTCTAGACAGAAGATTTTTCAAGGGAGAGAGCTTATGTCCAATAAGTGACCGAGAAAGGAAAATTTGATAACGAAGAAGATCGATGGGTTTTCTAAGCTCGCTATTATTTCAAATGACCAGTCTTGACGAGAATCAGGGTCCCCTCCTCAACAAACGGATGATGTGCCGAAAGATGAGGGCTTCTGATCCAAGTTCCTTTCGGATATTGACCAAGCTCATCTTGAAATACTCCACCAAGAACAAATATTTCCTCTCCACCGAAGTGTCGGTGTGGCAAAAACTTTTCACCTGTTGGCCACAAAACAAGAGCTGTGCCTTCTGTATTGAAGGAGTGGAGCGGGAAAACTTTTAGTCCACCGTGTCCTGGTCTCCAGCCTTGGGGATCATTTGTGTTTATTATGATTCGGGAAAGGTCTTCCGGGTAAAATTGGTTGAGTTTTACAAATAAAATGCACCCATCTTTTGAAAAGGGTGAATGAATAGAGCCCGGAGGATTTCTTATATAAGTGCCGGCCGGATAGTCACCTGTTTCATCACTAAAAACACCGTCGATGACAAATATTTCTTCTCCCAATGGATGTGAGTGTGATTGAAATGAAGCTCCTGCTTCGTAACGAACTACTGAAGTGGCGTGACCAGATTCAGCGGCAGCACGTTCAAGAGGTTTTCTAAATACGCTTCCACTGGGTGATGGAAGCCACTCAGACTTTGAGGTCTCAACTACGATACGCTGATTAAATTCCATATTAAGCATCTACTCACTATTTCATAGCGAGATTTATCAGTAAAGAGTTCAAATCCATGATCTGAGCTCCTACCCGTATTACTTAAGATCCCGAAGGAGTAATAAGAATTGGCAAGTTAGAGGTTACAGTTCCCCGAATTTTAAACCTCTTGTTGGCAAGTAACTCACCAAACTTCTTTTTTCAAGAGATGTGAATCTAGTTAGACACACTTCGTCTCCAGTCTCATTAGTCTCCAATTGATCTACTCTAAAACGCTCAGGTTGAGTTGATGATCTTGAATTGAATGAATCTATAATCTTCATATCAATGCGAGTGCTTTTGTATCCACAAATATCAGAAACAAAAAGTAATAAGGACAGTCTGAATTAACCCTATATCAGCAT
>JBILYY010000224.1:0-4522 GCA_044377495.1 Bacteriovoracaceae bacterium
TGGATAAGATCAGATCTGACGATTTCATTCGCTTCCAAAATCATGAAAAGACTCTCTTTCATAAATACCTCAGGCCCACCAAATATTAGTCCAATAAACTCTCAATGAAGCGTTTTTGGTATTATTCCAAGAATGGGCCGATTACATTTGGCACAAGTGTCTAATTACACGAAACTTTTTTAAAAAAAACACCTCTCAAGACAATTAAATTCGTTACAAATAGAACTATATTAAATTTAGGAAAAACCGATTAGATCGCTATGAAAAAGAAGAAGGTAAGTTCTATCGATTTCGGATCCTATTCAGACCTATTCATGGTTATGTCTTTCGTATTTCTTTTTATGTATGTCGTATCAACGATTAATACCGGGATCACTGTCATTCAAGAACGTCATAAGTCACAATCTGAGCGCAAGCGTTTAGAGACGACTGTAGCAAAATATGAACGCAAAATCGACACCGAATTAAATGCAGATCAGAAAAAAGAATATGATCATCTCACAGCAGGTCTAGTAAAACTTAAAGAAGATGCAAAAGCGGCCCGTGAATATCAAGAGAAGATGGCACAATTAGCGATTGAAAAAGAAAAAGAATTGGATGTTTATCAAGAGACGATCAATGCAATGATGGTTGATAAGCTAAAGACCAACCAGAGCATTAAAGAAAAAGACCAGATTATAACAAAGGTATCAGCGGATTCAGCAAAGGCCATAGCCTCTTTGAAAGAGGATCTAGAAGTTAAGACCAATGTACTTGAAGAAAAAACTGCTGAGATACAAAAACGCACAATTGAAGTTAAGAATATTGAAAAGCGTGTTGCGGAATTAAGTACGAAAGAGATACTGGCAGCGAATCAGGCAGTAGAACTTAAAGAATTAACCAAAGTTTTAAATCGAAAAGAGCAGGAGTTAGAAAGTGCTAAAACTTTCCAAACCAGCCTTCAGAACGAAAAAGACTCAATCGTTCAAAACTCACAAGCGCAACTCCAAAAAATTCAAAAAGAACGGGATTCTCAAGCTAGAGCGGCGCATGCTGAGTATGCCCGCCTGAATGATGAAAAAGCTTTGATTAAGGCCCAAAGTCAGGCAAATCTTGAACAATACAAGAAAGAAAAAGATGTCGAACTGGCAGATCTTAAAACTAAATATCTCAAAGCAACCGAAGGTTTGAGAAAAGAAATCGCTGTTTCTCTTGCCGGCAAGCTAAGTGATTCTGGACTTTCAGCTTCAGTAAATCCTTCAACTGGTGATGTTACTGTTCATTTTAAAAATGCTTACTATGATTACAATAGTTCCATTTTGAAAGACGCCATGAAAGAAGAGCTGAAAGTATTCATTCCCCTTTACGCGAAAAGCCTATTTGAAAACAAAAAATACGCAAGCTCCATATCATCAGTTGAAATTATTGGTTCAGCTTCACCTTCCTTTAAGGGCAAGTACGTGAACCCCAGATCAATGGCAAGTGCTGATGAAAAACAGGCGATGAATTATAATATGGATTTAAGTTACCGTCGTGCCAAAGGTATCTTTGAATACACTTTCCTGACAAATGATATGGCATTTCAACATAAAGATGAAATCCTGCATTTGATAAAAGTTTCCGGGACAGGATACCTGCAGGCGATGGATGAGCTTGTTTCATTACCAGAATCTGCTCAGGATCAAAAGAAGGGCTTTTGTGGGACTTATAACTGCGAAGTTTTTCAGAAAGTCACATTAAGATTTAATTTAAAAGACAAAGTTGCACATAAGTAAAACAGGAAATCATGTATGACAATACAACTCATCATTAACAAACTACTGGTTTTATCCAACGAATATCTTATTCCTGTCATGTGTATCACATTTGGAATAGGTCTGGTTGCGAAATACTCCCTTTGGTTTTTGAAACGATCTCAGCTCATTTATGCCAAACAAATCGAGAAAAAAATTTACGTCTTTTTAATTGATAAAGAAAAAACAAGCTTTGAAATTGAATCTTCAAAGAATGAATTCCATTCCCTTATTGCTTCTTTGATGAATACTGCTCATCTTGAATTATATGAGATGAAAATCCAGAAGATGAGAAGAAAACTAGATTATGTGACATCAATGACTGACAGAATGTTCCTGCTCATTGAAGGATCAAATAGGCTTATTAAAGATGTGACGATGCAAGCTAAATACCAC
Organism: Bacteriovoracaceae bacterium; assembly: GCA_044377495.1. Lineage (GTDB taxonomy): Bacteria > Bdellovibrionota > Bacteriovoracia > Bacteriovoracales > Bacteriovoracaceae > Peredibacter. The sequence continues at coordinate 2,169 of JBILYY010000224.1, forward strand.
GATCAATCAAACGATAGACCTGATTTCGATGAAATCACTTCGTATGCAGTAAATACGAATCCTTCCTACAATCGCTTATTTGGGATTTTCACAAACCGCTCACTTAATTCTCTACTGGTCCTTCTCCCTGGACTATTTGTCATTGGAGGGATTTTTGGAACTTTCGTTGGGATTATGATGGGTCTTCCTGAACTCACAAACATGGACCTCTCAGATGCCGCGATGACAAAGAAAACAATGGACGCGTTTCTGACAAACATTGCTTACTCAATGAATACGTCACTAGTAGGAATTGTTTTATGTGTTTGTATGAATATTTTTAATTCACTCTTCGATGCCGATGATCTGGAAGATGAGTTTTCCGAAAAGCTTAAAAGTTGTTTGGCCCTAACATGGAGAGAAGTTCTTTCGAATAAGAAGAAAAAACATCTTTCATCTGTGAACCACCATGGTAATGATGAAGAAGAAGTCGGAGAAGAGCCGCCTCCTATAAAACTAATTGGCTAAGGCCCTAGTTCCATCAAATTTTAAATTCTACTAACCAACCTTGCAATAACTAATGCCAGCTTATTAGCTTCAACCGGCTTAGCAAGATGGGCCTGAAATCCCGCAACAAGCGCGCGCTGAACATCATCTTGTGCAGCATTTGCAGTAAGTGCTAGCGCAGGGGTCACTGATTTCAGTGCTCGTATTTTTGATATCAAGCTGTAGCCGTCTTCTACTGGCATTGAGATATCACTCACCAAAACATCAGGTTTGAATTCTTTAAAGGCTACCAAGGCTTCACTCACCGACCCGGCCGTCTTCACCTCTGCACCAAAAGATTGCAGCATGACCGAAAAAACTTCTCGCGCGTTGACCTCATCATCTACCACTAGTATCCGCAAGCCAAGGAGACTAACCTCTGCCTCTGCCTCTGCCTCTGCCTCTGCCTCTGCCTCTGCCTCTGCCTCTGCCTCTGCCTCTGCCTTACTAATCACATGATTCATTTTAACTGGTAAGGAAATAGTAAACGTAGCACCAAGATTTTCTCCGGGGCTTTCAACCTTAACCGTCCCACCGTGCAGCTCAACAAGTCTTCTGACAATTGCAAGTCCTAGTCCAAGTCCACCATAAGACCTCGTACTAGAACTATCCACTTGGGTGAATCTTTCAAAAATAACTGGAACAAACTCTGGCTTAATGCCTTTGCCGTTATCATGAACTTGAATCTGAATTTCCTGATTTGACGGCGTCTTTTTACGGTCCAGTGTTATCCAGATTTTTCCATCTTTGGCCGAAAACTTAATTGAATTTGTGATGAGGTTCCATAAGATCTGCTGGAGTCGCATAGGGTCCGCATAAATATTTTTTACCGAGGGATCAATTTTCGTTTCGATTTGAATCGACTTCATTGCCGCCAGACTTCGAGTTGAATCAATAGCTGCTGTAATAACCACTGCCGGATCAATCTCTTGAACACTAAGATTCAATTTACCGGCTTGAATTCTTGAAATATCCAAAAGATCGTTGATCAATTGGCCTTGGGCCTTGGCACTTTGCTCAACGATCATCAGACCATGCCGAATCTTTTCGGGCGCGAGATTACCTTTCAATAACATTTGGGACCAGGCCAGAATCGAAGTGAGGGGTGTGCGGAGTTCATGAGATAGCATGGCCAAGAATTCATCTTTGACTTGATTGGCTTTCTGTTCTTTTAATAAAATCTCAGTCCGTTCTTTTTCAATTTCTTTTCGCTCAGTTATATCCCGAACAATGCCAGTCACATAAACTTTACCAGATGTTATTAATGGAGTCAGTGAAATTTCTACTGGAAATTCTGTTCCATTTTTGCGTTTACCAACTAGTTCACGTTTAAATCCCTCTTCGATAGGACTGGTCTGCGAAGAATACCTCATCCGATGGATAACATGGGAAGTCTTAAACCTATCCGGTATCAGAAGCTCAATTGGTTGATTGTGGAGCTCTTTCGAAGTATACCCAAACATTTTTTCGATCTGGAGATTAGAAAATTCAATGAGACCGTCCTCTTGGACAATAACAATCCCATCATACGCGTTAGCAATGAGACTGCGATATTTCTCTTCAGAGGTTTTGAGTGCTCTTTCAACGTTAATTCTTTCAGTCACATCATCTATGGCCAATAGTATTGCGGTTTCCCCTGATCCCGCTAATTGGACTTTTCTTGAACTAAGAAGCATCACCCTTCGGCCAATATGAGGAAAGTCATAAGAGACTTCAAAGTGCTCAAACTTCACCCCTTCAGTCAGAGTCTTATTAATTAGCGACTGCAATTCAGGTATTTTCCACTGACCTGAACCCAAATCCGAAATCATTCGTCCCTCAGTCACGGA
>JBILYY010000012.1:0-38202 GCA_044377495.1 Bacteriovoracaceae bacterium
TTCCATCTGAGCCTAAGAATTTATGGGCATATTTTCATGCCATAAATCAGATTCCCAGACCTTCAAGAAAAGAACATCAATTTCGAGAATATATTTTAAAAGAAGCAAGTCAACTTGGCCTTAAAACCCACGCTGATGAAGTAGGGAATGTAATTGTCTATGTACCGGCTTCAAGTGGTTACGAAAATCATGAAACAGTGATTATTCAAAATCACATGGACATGGTGACGGATGCAACTCCAGATCGTCATATCAATTTTGATACTGACCCTATCGTCACTCTTCGTGAAGGTGAGTGGATTAAGGCAGATCGCACGACTCTAGGGGCCGACAATGGGATTGGTTGTGCAGCAGCTTTGTCTCTTATGCATGATTCAAACATAGAGCACCCTGCCTTGGAATTACTTTTTACCATGGATGAAGAAACTGGACTTAAGGGTGCTTGGGGCGTGGACGCCACTTACCTTAAGGGTAAAAAAATGATCAATCTAGACACTGAAGAATGGGGGAGCCTATACATAGGATGTGCCGGCGGTATTGATTATGAATTCAAAAAAAATATCGAGTTGGTTGGAAGCAAAATAAAAGGCTCCGGTGCAAAATTAGTTGTTGGCGGTTTTCTTGGTGGTCATTCAGGTGTGGATATCCATGAGCAACGTGGAAATGCTTTGAAATTTTTAATGGATTGGATAAGCTCGATGCCGCAGGATTCATTTGAATTGAATGAGTGGCGAGGGGGCAAAGCGCATAACATTATTCCCCGAGATGCCTTTGCCTTGGTTAATTTAAAAGATCTTAAAGTTGCTGATGAAGCACTTCAAAAAGTGACCGCGCGATGGAAATCTTTTATGCCAGAAAGCGATCGTCAATTTTTTGGCAAAATTGAAATCCAAGATACAACTTTTGCAGAAGTTGTTGTCGGTAAAGATATGACAAATATTCTGAGTTTTCTTTTAGCTTTTCCACATGGAGTTCATGGTTATGACTTGGCCAGCAACAAAGAGCTGGTGGCCTTGAGTAATAATCTAGCGATTTCTCTATTAGTAAGAGGGCAGTTTTATCTTGAGAGTTCTTTGCGGTTTTTTGATCGTGGGGAATGTGTAGGATTAGAAAACCAGGTCATTGCACTGGCCCACGGTTTTGGGATGGAATTTTCTAAAAATGGTGAATATCCAAGTTGGAAACCGATTCGTGAGAACAAGCTCCTGGATCTTGTGGCCGATAAATACCAAGAACTGTTTCAGAAAAAAGCAAAGGTAACTGCTATTCATGCTGGACTTGAATGTGGTATTTTACGAGACAAAATAGGATCGATAGATGCAGTTTCATTTGGTCCAACAATTATGGGAGCTCACTCCCCTCAGGAAAGACTTCACATACCAACAGTCTTACCTTTTTGGGAATTGCTTAAGGCCGTTTTAAAATCACTTTAAAGGATATTTATGATCTCTTACGAAAATTACAAGATTATTCATTTAGTTTCGATCGTTATTCTTCTCACTGGATTATCAATCAGTTTCTATGGGGCCCAGCAAAAACATATCAAGGTACTTACTGGTATTGCCACTCTCATGAGTCTGGTTGGAGGAATGGGGTTGATGGCCCGTCTAGGAATTGGTCACACAGGTGGATGGCCACTTTGGATTCAGATAAAAATGGCGATATGGTTTATAATTGGTATTGGTGGAGCGATTGTTGCCCGCCGTTTTCCTAAATTTGGTAAGCCAGCTTACTTTGCTTCAATTATACTTTTTGCTCTTGCGAGTGTGATGGCCAATTATAAGTTTGAATAATTTTTCTTTTCATTTCCCAGCTTAAGGCCGACAATTTAATTAATGATTCATGGTGTTTTGCAGATTTTCATTTATATTACGATGGCCGATGTTCTTTTGAGCTGGGTTCCTGACGTGCGCAAGCAGCCATGGGCCCAAAAGCTACATGAGTTTGCCAATATTCCACAAAAGCCTATTCGAGATTTATTTCCTAAAGATATTCCGATAGATCCTGCACCAATTATCATTATTATTTTGTGTCAGATGTTAATGTATTTGTTTTAGGGAGAAGAATGGACTTTATTGAATTAATGGTCGCCGAGACCTTTAAACATTTACATGAAAACTTTGCCCAATCTGAAATTGCACCGTCGGCTCCTGTTCCTGCGATTCAAGACGACGTTAATGAATACCCAGCGGAACCTGGAATTCTTTATCATTTACAAAAATCACCTTCGCTTTTCGTAATCAGGACTTTGGTTTCCCAGAATATCCGTGATGATTATCAGAAAATTATCGATAATCCAGAAGAGTACCCAAGCCTTCGGCTGCTTGAGGGTGGGACTATTGATCTTGAGAAAAAGTTAAGATTTTTTCCTCTTGATAATTATCTTCAAGCTGAAATTATCCACGATCAAATTTCTAATCGCCGCTTCCCGGTAAATGAAGAAATGATGTGTAATTTATCTGATCCTGGTTTTAGTTGGTGGCTTACAAAAAAACCGAATGGGTTTCAAATTTCATTCACCCTCTCAGTGACTTCCAGTGATGATACTGTAAAGCTCGGACCGATTGGAGACCAGCAGATGGCCCTAAGAAGTTTTCAGCTGATGGAAGCACTTATGCAGAAGGCGGGACTGAATCTCAATATTCAAAATGAAACGAACCGTGTTCAGTTTAATGATGGTGAAGAATTTCTACTTGAGGAACTTAAAGATCTTTTTGAGTTTGGCCTAATAGGCGAGGGCCTAGAAAATCTTTTTAAGCTGCTTGCCCGTAGGATTAATGGTCACTCTCAATTAGAAACTCTCTGGCTTTACTTGAATGAGATCGCTGCCATGAGAAGATTCTGGATTCAAGTTCAGTATGATTTAATTAATGAATAAGGCCTTAGTGCTTGGCCGTTTTTAAGCTTTCTTCATGCTTGGCAGCAAGATAACCAGTAACCATTAATTGCGCTAACATTCCTAATTCTTCATCATCAGTGATGCCATAAAAATTTTCTATATGATGGACAAAGATTTCTACATCATCATCCTTGAGGTGCTTTTCAACCACTGCCATCATGTCTTCAGATTCCATTTTCTCCAGTGAAGTGAAGAAAGATGTAAGAATTTGTTGTTTTTCGCTACTCATTTAGACTTCCTCGGTGTCAGTATTGCACCACGCAATTTCTTGTTGCCAGATAATTAACGTCATGAGATCAATCGATTAATCCTTTGTATTTCAAGCAACTATTGCTTAGAATATTTGGCTAATTCGATTTTTATGATTGTAAGGAAGGCGATACCAGTATGAAAAGCACTTTTCTTTTGTTTCTAATCTTTGGAACCCTTCTAGCAACTCAAGCTTTTGGACGTACTCAATCCTTGGCCAAGAAGTCGACCCTTAAGACCACTGCTGTAAAACCAAAGACAATTACTACAACAACACCAGTTGTTGCAGCAGTACCTGTGGCCCCCAAGTCAGCGTTTGATAAATTTTATGAACGATTGAGTATTGGATATTTTGGAGCAGCTACATCTCCTACTCTAGAGAAATGGGATTCAACGAATGCTGCCACTTCTCCGGAATTTTCTGGCGGGGATCCATGCCGAAACTGTGATACGTATTCTTTCAACATTTGGAACCAGGTAAATTTTGGTTACAATTATGGTGGCATGTTTAAATTTAACGTAATTCCGCGTTTCACAGTTTTCTTTGATGAAGCTAAAGACCAAGGCGCTTCAGAGCGCGGGACTGTTCTTCTAGAAGATGCGCTAATCGGTTTTTCTGGAGTTATTTTTAGCTCTGCTGACAAAAAGTTTGCTTGGTGGATCCGTCCAGGTCTGCGTTTGCCAACTTCACACGCTACAAGACACTATGATCACCCCGAATTTGGGAGGATTACTTACAACTTGGAAATTATAAGCTCATTAACTTATGATTTTAGTCCTAAATTTCAAATTGGACTGACTCATCAAGATCGTTATTGGATATATGAGAATCGATTTAATAATTCAAGAAATCGTCATTACATTGCTCCCAACTTTACTTTTGCAATAAATGATACGACGAAGATTATTGGTTACTATGAAAATATGCTTGAAAACAATAAGCGCCATAAGTCTATTAACGGAAAAAATCCAAGCTATAGAAACATGTGGCAGAACGCTTACATCGGTATAGGAAAAGACATTACGCCTAAGCTAAACGTCTATCCATATATCTCTGCTTTCGTGAACGACGTTCCGTTTTCTATGCGTTCGGTTTGGACGGGGCTTTGGGTCTCTTACACTATTAAATAGTATTCATGATATTTGGAATATTTGGCAAAGGCACCTTCTTGGTGCCTTTTTTTTGGTCTTATTCCGTGTAATTTTTACAGCTTAGCTTGCTATCACTGACGCGCTATTTACATTGCGAAAGAGAGCATGCTACATAGCTCTCAGTCGTACATTTGTTTGCCTTGTTCTCCCACCCGGATCTTGTCGGTTTCTTAAGGTCTAAGTGGTTCCCAAGGTTTTTTAGAGACCTCTGACCGTCTCTTATTATTCAAAAAAACGCATATATTTATTTTTCTCTAAAGGAGAAACGCATGTCTTTTCTATCGCTAGGACTCAAAGAGTCTTCAATCAAAGCTATTACCAAGATGGGTTATGAAACCCCATCTGAAATTCAAGAACAGGCCATTCCTGTTTTGTTGAAAGGTGATATAGATTTTATCGGCCAGGCCCAAACTGGTTCAGGTAAAACTGCTGCTTTCGTTCTTCCACTTCTTGAAAAATTGGATTTTAAATCTCCAACTCTTCAGGCCATTATCCTTGCTCCAACTCGTGAGCTTGCTAACCAGATTCACGAAGAAATTCAGAAGCTTTCAGCTTTTGAACCAATTCGTTCAATGTCTGTTTACGGTGGTACTTCTACGGGTCTTCAAATTAAAGATCTTAAAGCTAAAAAGCCACAAATCGTTGTGGGAACTCCAGGAAGAGTTACTGATTTAATTGAACGTGGAGTTCTTAAATTTGAACATACAAAATTCGTAGTTTTGGATGAGGCTGATGAAATGCTCGATATGGGCTTTTTTGATGACGTAACAGACATCATTGCAAAAATCCCTGAAAAGAAAATCTGGATGTTCTCGGCCACTATGCCGGGACCAATTGCTAACCTTGTTGCCCGTGAATTTAATAATCCAGTTATCGTAAGAGTAACGAAGAAAGTTTTAACTGCCGATTCAGTTGATCAGCAAGCAGTTGTTGTTCGTCGTGAAAACGGAATTGAGGCTCTTTGTCGCTATATGGATTTCTCAGATAATATGTACGCTATCATTTTCACTAGAACTAAAATTGGTGCAAAAGAACTTACTGATGAGTTAAATGCCCGTGGTTATCCGACTGACGCTCTTCACGGGGATATGGACCAGGCCGCTCGTGATATGACGATGAAAAAATTCAAAGAAAAGAAAATTAACCTATTGGTTTGTACTGATGTTGCTGCTCGCGGGATTGACGTAAGTAACCTCACTCACGTAATCAACTTTGGTCTTCCACAAGATAACGAATCATACGTTCACCGTATTGGCCGTACTGGTCGAGGTGGATCGAAAGGGATTTCTCTTTCAATCATCGAGCCTTCTGAACAAAGCCGTGTTGGTCAGATCGAAAGACTGACTAAGGCCCAAATTCAGAGAGTCAACCTTCCACGTGTTGCTGAAATCAGAGAGAAAATCATTGAGAAATCAATGGTTCGTTTTACTGATCATGTTTCTAACTTCAAAGACGAAGAGGCAATGCATTTTGATTCTTTCAAAACTAAGTTTGATTCACTTGATAAAGAAGACTTGATCAAAGGTATTTATGGTTTCATGTTTGAGAACACTCTTAAGCGTTACCAGAAAGCGATTGATATTGATGTCGCTCCTCGTGGTTCAGCACCAACTGGAGAAAGAGGCGGCGTTCGCGTCACTTCTGGTATGCAGAGATTCTTTATCAATTTAGGAACTATGGATGGAGTATCTTCAGGCGATCTTCTTAAATTTGTGGCCCAGGCAGCAGGAATCAACGGTCGTGAAATCGGCCGTATCGATACTAAAGAAAAATTTGCTTTCATTGAAGCGAACTCAGTTTACACAGATGCCATCATGAAACTTAAAGGTGAAATGTTTGGAAATCGTCGAGTGAGTGTTGAGCTTGCAGAAGCTCCGTCTGTCTTCGGTGGTGGTCGCCCAAGTTACGGGGGCGGTCGTAGTGGTGGTGGAAGTCGTGGAGGCGGTCGCTCTTACGGTGGCCCAAGCCGTGGTCCTAGTCGTTACTAATTTCTCAATCTGATTTTTCGCAGGGGCACTCGTCGAGTGCCCCTATCAAACCGGTAAAAAATTCTTCTTTGTAACTCATTGTAAGCACTAGTTGACCGTGTTAAATTGTATTTAACACACAAACCCAATTGATATGGGCCGTTAGTGCTCAAAAATACAGGATGTATTTTGCGTGGAATTAAGAATGAACCGTCCGTCTTATGATGAATATGAAGAAGTAGAGTCCCCTTTCGCGGCTAGATCATCTGATAAATCTATTCCCCGTGACAGATTACGTACTCGAAAAAATGTTTTTAACCGTCCTTTTGCGACAGAAGCTACATCTGCGCCTTTAATTGTTGAATCTAAATCAACCAGAAGAGCTATCGGTCATGCCGATATGACGGATATGTTGGACCATCGTCAAAGTAATCTTGCCGACACAGAGATTGAATATCTTGATGAAGATGAGGATGAAGAAATTGAGAAGCGACCTGCTACTCGTTCTTCTTCAAAAAAGAAACCGACTACGAAAAAAAATCTATTACCGAAAGTTGCATGGTCCGTTGTGGGACTATTGGTTCTTCGATTAATTTGTATGGATCGTGGGGTTTGGGATTTCTTTGCTACTGAGGGTGATATACGCGAAAAACAAAGCGAACTTCAATCCATTCAAAATGAAAACAAATCCATTAAAACTGAAGTTTCACGGATTCAGTCCGATAAAAACTATCAGCGGCATCTGGCAAAAGATCATCTTGGTGTAATCGCTGCTGATGAGTTTCTTGTTCTATTTGCAGGTGAGACTAATGATTCGTCTCAGTCTGAGGTTGGGAAAGAAACTTTTTAATCGCTTCTTCAGTTTCAAGAAGTCCCAAAGATGATTTCCATTCTAATTGATCACCAATTTTTAATTTTGACGAAATAGCAGATGTAGATTTCATTTCCAATACATGTCTTCCCCAAGCACCACGTGCTCTCGGAATAAGGTCAGGATTGGATCTTCCAATGTAATGAGGTAATTTGCGTATAACATCGATAATTTTAAGATCCTTATCCAGAAAAAATAAATCCAAATCAAAGTAAGTATCTGGCATCCAAAAATGCATTTCTTGTTCAGCGAGATAAAAGAAAATCATCCCCTGATTTTCTGCGAAATCCTCCGATCTTACGCCAGATAGCCCCTGCTCCATGTCTTTTGGGGTAAAGGATAAAGTGGTTTTTATAACGTCGCCCTGAGGACTTTTTAATTCAAGATACTTAAGAGGGGTTTGTGACTCGCTTTGGCAGGCCCAAAGAGTTAAAAGGAGAAGGATAGTAAGAAATTTTGTCATGAATTTTATTCCTGATTCAGGTATGATGCTAGCTTCAAGTCTAAGAGAAGTGTGAGGAGTTTTCAAATGGGATCATCAAAAAATCTGGCCGGTTTACTACGTACGCATCATTGTGGAGAGTTACGGGAATCCGACATCGGTAAAACCGTCACTTTGTGTGGTTGGATGAATAAGTACCGAAATCTTGGAAGCCTTCACTTCATAGACCTTAGAGATAAATATGGAATTACTCAGTTAGGCTTTGAAGCGTTTAAGGGTGATATTAATGAACTTCGTACTTTTTCATTAGAGTCGGTTTTAATGGTCACTGGAAAGGTAGTTGCTCGTCCAGATTCTGCAAAAAATGCAGGAATGGGAACAGGTATAGTAGAAGTTCAGGTAGAGCAAATTAAATTACTTTCCTTGGCAGAAGAAGTCCCCTTCCTTCCTCACGGTATGGTTCAAGCGACTGAAGATCTTCGTCTACGTTATCGTTATCTTGATCTTCGATCAAAAAAACTTCAGGATATTCTTCAGCTAAGATCTAAGACTGCTCGTAATGTTCGTGAGGCACTTTATGCTTTAGATTTTACTGAAGTGGAGACTCCAATCCTTTACAAAACGACTCCTGAAGGGGCCCGTGACTATATTGTTCCATCAAGAGTGCATCCTGGAAAAGTCTATGCTCTCCCGCAGTCTCCACAGACACTTAAACAGCTTCTCATGATTGCTAACACCGATAAATATTTTCAGCTTTGTCGTTGTTTTAGGGATGAAGATTTGAGAGCAGACAGACAGCCTGAGTTCACCCAAGTTGATATTGAAGTTTCTTTTCCGACTCAAGATTATATGAAAAATCTCGCGACTCACGTGATGAAACATGTTTTTAGCTTGCCTGATGATTTTGAAATGAAAGGAATTCCTTATGACGAAGTCATGAGAGATTATGGTTCAGATAAACCAGATGTTCGTTTTGCCTTAAAACAAATGAACGTAACGGAGTTATTTAAAACTTCTGGCTTCACAACTTTTTCTGAAGTGGCAGCTGCGAAATACGGTTTAGTAAAAGCAACTTTTCTTCCAACTTCTATGGGTACATTGGCCCGCAAAGATATTGATGGCCTTGCAGAGGTCGTTAAACCATATGGTGGTAAAGGTGTTGCTTGGTTTAAAGTTGAAAATGGCGCTATCACAGGTGGAATCTCGAAATTTATCGATGCTAACCTCTTAAATGCCTTGTATGAAAAGTCAGTAGAGAAGGGCGATGGACTATGGTTTTTTACTGCTGATAAAAATGAGAACGTTGCCCACGATTGTTCCGATGCAGTTAGACGTCATCTAGGTAAAACGCTCAAACTTATTAACCCAGACGTATATGCATTCCTTTGGGTTTATGATTTTCCACTCTTTGATTACGATGCGGATGCAAATACATTGCATGCAAAACACCATCCATTCACAAGACCTAAAGATGAAGACGTGGCACTTTTTTTCTCTGATGATAAGTCAAAAATTAAGGACGTTAAGGCCTATGCGTACGATATCGTCTGTAACGGCTATGAACTTGGTGGAGGTTCGATGCGAATCTTCGACAATAAACAACAGTCTCGCATGTTTGAACTTTTAGGTTTCACTCCAGAAGATGCCCAACATCAGTTTGGCTTTTTTATTGAAGCTCTTAAATATGGAACTCCTCCACATGCAGGTATGGCATTTGGATTGGACCGTTTGATTATGCTGCTTGCGAAAACGGATTCAATTCGAGATGTTATTGCATTTCCCAAAACGGCTTCTGCTACAGACTTAATGGCAAGCTCACCATCAAAACCAAGTTCTGCTCAGACCAAAGAACTTGGCTTTAAGTGGTTGGCCGACTAGTTAGTATAGTTCAGACAACTGTTGCACGTTGAATCATGTCTGTTTTAGGCTTATTACACTGCTTGATTTCAAATTGAAGCCATTCTTGTATTTTATTTTAGGGACAGTGGCCTAATAAAATATGGTGCTATATGAAGGCTAACGAAGAGATTCCAGAATTCTCTGTTTTCGGAGGGGCCCTGAATAAGTTGGGCACTCGATTAGGTTTAGTAGGGGAACGAAGTGATAGCAAGAAATTTGGTATCGCTATTGGGTCCTTCTTTTGGATTGTTTTATTAGTACTTTCACTGCTTGAAGGGAATAAAACTCAGTTTTTTTCTCTAAATATTGTCGCCGGACATATCCGATTATTATTCTCAATACCGTTGTTTTTCATATGCGAAACATGGGTTGCTCCTCGTATGGCAGACTTTGTTCGTTATATGCTGCAATCAGGAATTGTTATTGAAAATGATATTCCACATTTTTTAGCAATAACTAAAGGGATCAATAAACTTAAAGATTCCTGGATAGTCGATGGAGTGTTACTTCTTTTGGTATTTGCTATTCCCCTTTTAGTTAATTCCGAGAGCGGTGTAGGCACGACTTCCAGCTTGAGCTATATAATGAAGGGGAGTGGAAGCCATTTGTCCTACGGTAATGGATTCTATTTTTGGTTTTGTCTCCCGCTGTATAGATTTTTGTTAGCACGCTGGTTTTGGCAACTTGGCCTATGGTCTTATTTCCTATATCAAACACAGAAACTTAAACTAAATCTTATTCCTACCCATTCAGACGGAGTTGGTGGACTAGGTTACTTGGAAGTCGTGCATACTTATTTTTCACCGTTATCATTAGCATTGTCGGCAATAATATCGGCTGCATATGCCGAAGAAATCATTTCGGGTAAACAACAGTTTGAGTCGATGTACTCTCTGATACCGATCTCAGTATTCATGAATTTACTTATCTTTGTTGCTCCGCTATTTATTTTTTTTAAGAAACTAAAAACGTGCAAGATAAATGGACTTAAAAGCTACATGATTATGTCATCTCGCTATGTAGAAGATTTTGATCACAAATGGATAAATAGCGAGGCTACAAAAAGACAATCACAATTGGGCACACCCGATCTTCAATCTCTAGCCGACCTTTCAAATAGCATAAAAATTATCCAAGGAATGCGAATAGTTCCTTTGAGCAAGCAATTATTAACAACTTTTTTAGTTACTGGAATTCTACCTTTTCTTCCTTTTCTCCTTTTGAAGTTTAACCTCAATGAACTTTTCATGCTTGTGCTTAAACTTGTTACTGGTCACTGACTTTTATCAAGTAATTGATTCCGTTACGATATTTAGAATATAACTTTTCTGAGGCACTATGGGCCATACTGATCCTGTATTGTATTTGAATAAGTGAATGATTTTATATACCAATACCCATGGCACATAACTTGCTCCAAGTGAGGTTGATTCCGCTTCAGGATAGAAGCAATTAACCCATGGAGGTGTGTATGAAGCATCGAATATTTACCCTCGTAACAATAGCTGTTTTATCGCTTGTCTTTGCAGCTGGATGTTCAAGCTCTAAAAAAGAAAAGAAATCGGCTAAAGCTGATGAAGAAAAAACAAAAACGGTTGCAGCTGTTGCTCCGGCCGCACCCGTATTGAATGCCTTAAACTCAGATCAAATGGATTATACAACCATTGAGTTTGATAGAGGAGAAGCTAAACTGAGTGAAATGGACTTTAGAAACATTAACAACCTTTTAACTGAGACTACTCAGGCCGGAAAGATTGTTCAAGACGTGAAGGTACTTACCTGGTCAGATCGTGCGGTTACGAAAAATGAAGAAGCCACCAATACTGAAATATTTCTTGCAAGACAGCGTGCTGATAACATTCAGAAATATTTGAATAGTAAAATTAAGCCAAAAAAACAAACTGATTTCTATAATATGGCAGAAAACCCAGAAAGATATTCTGAATATATGAAAGAAAAAGGGGTCAATCTGGAAGATGCCTTTAAAGTGGAAGGAACCAAAGAAACTCCTGATAGTCATGCCCTCGTTATTATTGAATACAAGGCTGGACCAATGCCATCAACCCTCTGAGATGCTAAAAAGAAGAAGCCGATATGATGTTTATGAAACTTCACCTCGGCTTCTATTGTCTTTAGGTTAGATTAAGTGAACATTACCCACTTCTCTCATGAAAGAATCTTGACGAAGATCTTGCTCGCCCGAAATCGCCTTAAATTTCAGAATGAAATTGTTAAGCTCTTTGATGTTCTTTTTGTGTATTTTTTCAAGCTCTTTTGTCGTGGCGATTGATTGTGAGTTTGATCCATCTGAAGCTTCTAGAAGCTGATCAATAAGAACAGCACGCAGTTGACTCTGTTTCATTTTAATCTCATCTGCTTTCTTGGCCTGGGCGTTTACTAAGTCGATAAGATCGTTCTTTTTCTTCTCATCTAATTTTTTATTTTCTCGAATCATTGCCACAACTCTTTCAACCTGATCATTTCTGTCTATGATTGGATCATATGCCCTCGCTAGTTCTGCCGGCTTTTTAGAAGAACTACATGATGCCGCGAAAAGAAGGAACGCCAAAATTAAAATATTTTTTCTCATAAAATTCCTCTTTTATTATTACAAGTGAAGACTCTTAGATCACCAGCCAAGACCAATCTGGAATAAAGCTGCCATCCGATTTCCGCTTATGTCTCTGCCATATAAATTATCAGTGTATGAAAAAGTATGGATAATACCAGCTCCAAGAAAAAAAGAACCTGACATATTGCCCATGCCATCATCCCATTCCTTGAGGATAAAGCGGGCGAATAATTTATAGTTTAGGATGAAGGATGTTGTCAGAGCATCATAGTAATAATAGCCAGTATAATAGTCGTTGGACTGATCATAAATTGTTTGCCAACCCATACCCGGCTCAAAAACAAAATGAAATCTTTTTTTAATATAGCGATAGGCATAGTGGATATCAAAGGTTGAAATAGAAGCATTGTTTATTAAAGGCTGTTTTTTTGACCCATCAAAGCTTGATTCATTATTATATCCAAAACCCACGCCATGAGCAGGCAATAGAAAATAATTAAAACCAATCCCTGTACTTAAGTTGGGCGTTCCCAATTCTTCTATGTTTCCATTTTGAGAAATAGAAGGTCCTAGATTAAAGGTAAGATCGAAATTTGAAACAGCTTGTGCAGGCAAGGCATAAAGCAATGCAAGAAAAACGGTGAAAAAAAAGGTGTTCATACTTTCTCCTTAGGTGTTGCCCTTTTAAATCATGTTCGAATATCAAAGTCACTCATCTTAAGTATCAATTTAGATTTGAGAATTGACGTGTTACATATGATTAAGTCCGTTGCAATAATTTTTTACATAGGAAGGAACTTGTCCACCAGACAACAGAAATAGAAGATCCTGCAAAAATGGATGTAAAAACTAAAAACCAAATAAAACGATGAAGCTCATTTTTAAGTTCTTTAAGTACGTTCGCATTAACGGCACGCTCTGATTTTAGCTGTTCAATAAGGTATGAGGTTTTCAATAAAATTGAGTCTAGTTGAAGAAATGTCTGGTTAACGTCTATTCCTCCTTTGAAGTTCTTTGGCAGAATTTCTAAGATTGATTTTGAATCTTTTGCAAGGTAATCCATTTGAACGACTAGGTCCTTGAAACTCGTAACGAGAGTATGAGTTTCATTAAGTTCATGAATCAGTGCTGGAGCGCTTTGCAAACTATGAATGGTGTCACTCAAGATTTCTTGTGTTCCAAGTCTCGAATGAAGCCGAACGATAAAGGGGAGCTGTTGAGCTAGGAAAATTCCACGATTTGCGACAAGAATCATCTGATCTACGGCCTGAACTGCACTTTCAGTATCAACTATAGAAAAGGAGCTTTTTTTCTTATTATTGGATTGAGCAAATTTTGAAAAATCTGCTAAGCGAATTTTTTCAACACGAATCTGTTTAGTATTCTCTTCTCTCCATATTTGAACGAATTGATCGATTTGTGATATTTTATTAGATTTCATCACCTTGAGAGCAACTTGCTCTAGATCTTTTTCGGAGTCATTAAAAGCCTTGAGTATCGACTGACCGGATGGACCGTAAATGTTTGGAATCCAATAATCTTGAATAACAATCTTGTTAAGCTTTATAAAAACCATCGCATCCATGAGGTTTACCACTGGAAACGGGGCAGTCACAATTTTTAAAACTTCAGAGTCATAGAGCAGGTATTGTCTTAGAATTTCATTTTTATGCTCGTCAGTCAGCGTTTTTTCTTTATAGCTGGCGTCAATGATTCTCTCTGTAAATCGGGTGTAAAAGCGTTGAAGATCTTCTTGAAGCTCGAGTTGGTTGATAGTCGACTTCTTATTTTTTTCTTTATTGGCCGAGATACAACTTGAACTTAAAAGGATAAGGAGACCTACAATAAAGACTTGTCTCATAAACATGTTCTCAACAAAACTGATTAATAAACATAACGGATCCCCGCAGTAACGGCAATAATTTCAGTTCCATATGCCTTGTCAAATTGGCCAAAGAGCTGAACGTGGGGAAGATTTATTTGTAATCCTGTGAATCCTCGTAAGTAAAATGGACTAACTCTTCCTTCCGCATCGAGATTCGCCCGAACTTGTACTTTCACAATGTTTCCGCCGCCGCAGACACCAGAGCCTGTACAAATGAGGGGAGTGACATCACCATCAAGTTGCCCTTTACCTTCTGCTTTACCGTAGTTTATATCAGCGCCGACGCCACCATAAAGTGTAAATATGTTGAGAAAACGGACATCGCTGGAAATTTCCAAAGGGATAGAATATGTGGTGGCAACAATTTCGTATTTCGGTTTTCCAGTGATCCTTCCGTTGATATTGTCCTGTCCGTCACTAGCACTGAATACGTGGTCAATTGTATTTTGAAAAATAAGCTTCGAGCGATTGTATTCGAGGCCCCAATGGAGCTTTACTCCGCCCCATCCCCACCATGAGTCACCACTGCCGTCAATCCAGTCATATCGTAAATGAGTACCGATATTCAAGAGACCTACACGTAACTCGGCTTCAACGCCTCCATTATTTAAGAGTTCGAATTCATGCCCTAAATACATGAAATTTCCATACAAACTTAACCGATCTGTATCGAGTCCAGCAAATTCCTGAATGTTCATATTCTTTGCTTTGGTCCCTAAAGTGAATCCGGTGGCCCCACCAACACCGCTCACGTCACTATCGGTGTTTTTTTCATGCTCAAGATCAAAGGCGGCTCTTCCAGTAAAGGCGATCATATACTTAGTCATGTATGATGCGTAGTCGGTACCTATACCTTTACCTGCGATTGCTGAAGTGTTGGCCATCCCTTGCATGATTCGTTTCGGTCCTGCGCTTGGAAGTGCTGTGTTTACTTGGTCCTCAAATTCTTGGACTTTATTATCAAGGATATTTTTTAAAAGAGGTGAACTATCGATGCCACCATAGTCGATTATATCGACTGTAAATATCTGGGCCTCTGTTTCATGAGGAATAAGAAGGATAAGAAAAAAAAGAATTGAAAAATATTTTATTTTTAATTTCATGGCGACAAGATAAAGATGTTGTAACTTTGAGTCTAGGCTTTGCGTGTTTAACTTGTGGCACCACATATAAAGTGATTAAAAAGTATAACCAATATTCACTGTGAAAAATGCGAAGGATGGTATTTTTCTGAGCAATTCAAGTGACTGGTCAGCATCCCTTTTTTGAGACGTTTGAAGCTCTCCGGTATTTTTATTTAACAATGTTGTAATTAGTGGGTAGTTCATTCTCACCCAATCTAGGCCCCAGGTTAAGCCCCACTTATTTTGCCATCTACTACCAAAAGCAAAAGCGGCACCTAGTCCATTAAGGTCCCATGTTTGCTGAAAGTCCTGGTTCGCAAGATTCTTCAAGCTGCCAGCAGTATCGACTTTGTATTGATACATGTATGGACCAAAAGAAAAATGAAAACTATTGGTGAGATAAAATTTAGTAAAAAGTGTATAACGCTCTTCTTTAATGTTACCTAATTCGAAGTCTCCAATTTCAACTCTTCTTTCTGATGTCACATATTCGAACTCAAATGACCAGGCCCGATCAGCAACATAGGTATAAGAGGCTGCTTTTTTACCTATTACCCAAGTGCTCGCATATTGATAGCCCAACATAAGACTGTGATTAGAGTCTGATCGGTATGATTCGGAAACACCAATTTCTCTGGCACATTCTTTACACTCTGCCGGTTCAGGACACACAGGAACCAGTTGTGGCGTAGGATTTTGTACTTGGGCAAAGGATGCGACAGAAAATAGAAATAAAATAGAAACAATATAATACATATATTAATCCCTGAATGAGAGGGGGCAAACCAATCGTGGGGAGAGTGTCGCGAATTTAGAATTTCGTAAAGTGGCGATGCTTTAGATGATTGTGTCGAGACGAAGCATACTGAATTCTTCTAAATGATTAAGCTGCTTTAAGGTATGTCTTTTCAACTGGTTCAGCCTGATCTTGTGTTTTAGAAATGGTTACAGGATTAACTGTAACCACATTTCTTTCCTGCATTAATTCAAAGTAAAGATGGTCATGTTTTTTAAATGCGCCAAAGTTCTTATCTTTCATCCAATTATAAGTGAATAAAAATGAAAGACCACCGGTCATCATTAGGGTTGTTGAAAACATTGCCCAAACGAGAGAAGATCTGAAACTCATCTCTTTCATTTCGATTCGATGATTCATTTTGTTCATTCCCCATGTTTGTCCATGGTTGAAAAAAAAGCTAAAAAAGAAATAACTCATAAACATGAGAGGTAAGAAGTTAATAATTATGCTTGAGAACTCAATTGCTTCAAAAGCGTTCTCCAATGAACTCGTTACCATCCAAGAATTAAATGAAAGAATGAGAAACGCAGATGCCATCACACTTATTGTTGTAATCGTCATGAAATCGATGAAATAGGCTGCAATAATCTTTGATGACTTTATATCGATTGCTTCAACAGAGTTTTGACTCAAAAGAGCTGATGGGATTTTTTTTGAATGTGTGTAATCAATCAGATCAATCGGAGTCATAGGCACCTCTAATATTCTTATCGGTGCCTATGATATAATATTGAATTTAAACGTTGAGGATTTTAGTTTTCAAGTCATGGAGCTTTTGAAGCGCCTGAATAGGGGTCAAGTTCATGATATCCAAGGCTTTTATGTCCTGTTCCAGTCCCGATAAGTGCTCAGGAATAGTCGGCGCCACTTCGAACATATTAAGCTGAGCTTTTCCGAAAGAAATTCGATCCACTAGTTCGAAAGACGATGAGCTTTGGTTCTTTTCAAGTTCCTTGAGGATTTCTTTTGAACGCTTGAGCACACCCTTAGGAAGGCCTGCAAGCTCGGCTACGTGGATACCAAAACTTTGTGTGGCACCTTGCTCAATTAACTCATAGAGGAACTGGACCTTGCCATTTTTTTGTTCGGTTCTGACTGTGAGATTTTTCGCCTCAGGTAAACTCTCAACCAGGGCAATAAGCTCGTGGTAATGAGTGGCAAATAAAGTTAAGGCCTTTAGATTTTTAACGAAGTGTTCAACTAACGACCATGCGATGGATAGACCATCGTAAGTTGAGGTTCCACGTCCTATTTCGTCCAGGATTATTAAAGATCTGTCTGATGCGTGACGGAGGATTTCTGCCGTTTCTGCCATTTCAACCATGAAGGTAGACTGGCCACGGATAATATCATCCGAGGCACCTAGACGTGAAAAGAGATAATCGCATACGCCAAGCTCAGCTTTAGCGGCCGGAACAAAACATCCTAATTGGGCGAGATATTGGATGATCGCTGTTTCTCTCATGACGGTTGTTTTACCGGCCATGTTTGGACCAGTGATCAATCCGAAGAAGCATTTGTCATTCAAAGAGATATTATGAGTCACAAAGCTTTCGCGTATATTGGACTTGATTAGAGGATGCCAAGCACCTTCGATACTGATAATTTTCTTTTCAGCATGAATTGTAGGACGGATAAAGTTTTCCTGAAAACAAACCCATGCCAAAGATTGTGAAACATCAATTTGAGCAAATCTTTTGGCAACATCAAGAATCAGGTAGCCATGATCGGCCATTTGGGTTGCGATATTGGTAAAGATCTCTCTTTCTAGCTTTATTAGTTTATCCAAAGCCGAGGTGATGTCTTTTTCAAATGCTTCAAGCTCAACGGTAATGTAGCGCTCATTATTTACGAGTGTTTGACGTCGCTGAAATGTTTTCGGCACTTTTGAAAGATGCGAATTTGATATCTCAATGAAATAACCCGAAATATTATTATGTTTGATTTTAAGATTTCCAATCCCTGTAGATGTTCGGTACTTGGTTTCTAATTTTAAAAGTTCGTCAGCAGCTGAATCTGATAGCGATGCTAGGCGGTCTCTTTGTTTGGAAGCCCCTGGACGGATAAGATTGCCTTTATCTGGATGAGCACCCATTTCATCACTAATGGTTTCACGAATTTCTTTTGCAAGCTTGCAAAGGAAATCAATATCTTTCTTAGGGAGTTTTTGAAAAAAGTTAAAATTTTCTTTTTCCATTTCCTCTTCGATTTCAAAGAAAATCTCAATTGCTAGCGCCATATTAATCATATCGCCAGCAGTTACTTTCTGAGTTGAGACCTTGGCCATGATACGGTCCATATCTCTCACGTTATCAAGTTTGCTCCTGAGAGATTTTAGAAAAGGATTCTTTTTCATCAATCCTTCAATCAGATCAAGCCTTTTAGTAATCACATTCAGGTCACTTGAGGGTGTTTGGAAAAACTGACGTAGATTACGAGCGCCCATGGATGTTTTAGTTTTATCCATGAAGCCTAGTATCGAATGACTTTCAGTCTCACGTGACCTCGGGAATATTTCAAGACCCACTAGAGTTGAGAAAGTAGCTTTCATATTTTCATCGTTATGGATGATTTTGAAAGGGCGCAAATGTGAAATTTTCTCAATTGTTTGAGTCGAGGTTACATAATAGCTGACAGCACCCAGTGGAGAAAGAATGCCCGGGTTTTGAGCTATAATGCCATCTCGCTGATAAGTAGGGATCAGTTTTTGAATATAAAAAGCAGAATGTTTTTCCTCGAAATACTCCTGACTTAAATTCGTCTTTAGTACATCAATTGAACTTAGATATTCTTCTAGAACTGGAAACTTGTCCCACTGGCCGAGATAAGAAATAAATTCCTTGGGCTTTAGCATCATTAAGCGTTCACAAAATTCTTCAATATGCTTAAAGGTGAGTCCAAAGAAATCACCGGTCGTAAAATCTAGCAGTACGAGCATGAAGACATCGTTCTGAAAAAAACCTGAGGCGATGAATTTATTTTCCATCGCAGATGTTTTATCCAGATCATAAGGCATCCCAGGAGAAACAATTTGAGAAACTCCTCGTTTCACAATTCCCTTGGCCTGTTTGGGATCTTCTAGTTGTTCACAGATCACAACTTTTTTTCCCTGTTGTGAAATACGATCAACATAAACTGAGGCTGCATGATGAGGAATTCCTGCCATTGGTATTGGCACATCACCCAGTTTTCCACGAACGGTTAAAGTAATATTCAAAATGCGTGCGGCCTCACGAGCATCTTCAAAAAACATCTCGTAAAAGTCACCCATTCGAAACATGAGAAGGATGCCAGGGTATTGTTTTTTTACCTGATAATATTGTTCCATCATTGGAGTGAGCTTAGCGCCCTTATCTACCAAGTCTTGGAGGGTCTGAGATTCTGGAAGTGTTTGATTTTGCATAGGTAACTAGACTACAAAAGCAGAGCAATTTCGTCACCTGTTTTCAACTTACATAGGGGAGGAAATTGCTACTTAAGTGTCGGAAATCGCACCAAATGCTACAATATGTTTATGACGATTCGTAACCCAAGATCAATAATAATTATTTCCCTTTATACCATACTCAATGTTTTTATCATTATTGAGGCCATGAGACAAAAACCGGATGAGTTCCAAAGTTTAAAATCTCCCGGAACCATAGCGCCTGAATATACTCAAATCGAAGACTTAAATTATTTTCATCTCAAAGCAGATATTCCAGCGATGTCATTAGCAGCAATAAAAATGCGCTCGCTTGGTGAAGAGAGAGCTGAGTTCACTGAACCCAAAGGTGTTTATAATTACCAGGAAAAAAAACAAACGATGAGATATCAGGCGATGGAAGCCGTTTATAAAAAGGCAAAAGATCTGCTCGTTTTAACAGGTAAAGTTAAAGTTGTTTCTGATGAGGCAGAGTATGAAGCTGAGCGCTTAAAATATTATTTCAAAAAAGATCTTATTCTTGGATACGGCGGAGTCACATTCACAGGCATAGATTTAAAATCTAAAGACCTCATTAAGATTAACTCCGAGACGATGCGTGCCAACCCACAAAATCAATTGGCCCGCTTCAAAGGCAACGTGCAAGGGAGCATGGAAAGAAAGAAAAAGTATGAAGGAAAAATGACGTTTTCATCTCAACAACTGCAATTAAACGGGATAGAGTCACTGGCCCATCTTGAAGGAGATGTGAGCATGAAGAGACAAAATTACCTCATAACTGCCGGAAAAGCCGATATCTATCTGGAAAACTATAACAAAAGCCTCAAGTATTTCGTTTTTAATGACGATGTGAAACTGACGGAAACATTAGAGACTCCGCAGGGGAAAACCTACCGCAAAGCCTTTTCAGAAAGGCTCGAGGGGTTTGGCAGAGAACAAAAAATGATTCTCTCTGGCGCCCCGAAGGTTGAGCATGGTGAAGATGTGGTGAAAGGTTACCGCATCACTGTCCGAGAAAACATGGATCTGATTGAAGTTGATGATGCCATGTCGGATGTACAAGTTAGACGCAAGGATGCTGAGAAGAAAAAAGAAAATAAACTAAAGGAATAGTTTAATGAGTGCAAGTTTCCACGCCAGGGATTTAAAGAAATCCTACAATGGCCGGCAAGTAGTGAAGAACGTAAGTATCGATGTTGAAAGAGGTGAAATCGTAGGACTGTTAGGTCCAAACGGTGCCGGAAAAACAACATCGTTTTATATGATGGTGGGATTAGTGAAGGCAGATGAGGGAAATATAAATCTCCTCAATGAAAATGTCACAGATCAACCATTGCATGTGAGAGCTAGAAAAGGAATTGGTTATCTTCCGCAGGAAGCATCAGTTTTTAGAGAACTCACAGTTGAAGAAAATATTGTATCTGTCCTCGAAGTCCGGGATCTCTCGGAAAAAGAAAGACAGAATGCTCTGAATAACCTGATAAGCGACTTTGGTTTGGATCATATCCGAAAATCCAAAGGTAGAGAGCTCTCAGGTGGAGAGAGAAGAAGGGTAGAAATCGCGCGCTCCCTGGCACTTGATCCAAAGTTTGTCCTTTTGGACGAACCTTTCGCAGGAGTTGATCCGCTGGCCGTGGGTGATATCCAGCAGATCATAAGGCGCTTGAAACAGAAAAATATTGGAGTGTTGATTACTGACCATAACGTAAGAGAAACCCTGGGCATCGTGGACCGAGCGTACATCATGAGTGCAGGGGAATTACTGGTAAGTGGCACACCTGAAGAGATTATTAATAACGAAGTCGCCCGTAAGTTTTACTTAGGGGAAGAATTCAAGATGTAAGGGATGTTTTATGGCGATTAAAATGCATCAAGGGCTAAGACAGTCACAAAGCCTAATGATCACGCCTCAACTTCAGCAAGCGATCAAGCTACTGACGCTAACTCACCTTGAAATGACCACGCTCATCTCGCAAGAGATGGTTGAAAATCCGATGCTTGAAGAAATTGAAGGCGAAGTTGAAGATACTTCAAGTCGCGAAGAAATGGATTGCCAGGAAGCCACCGCAGATAATTTTTCAGGCCCTGAACTAATTGAAGGTTCTAAAGATACTTTTGATTGGGAACAATATTCAGAATCATTTAATTCCTCATCATCAACCTCTCCCAATATGAAGGAGAGCGGATCTCCTGATGATTTACCAAGCTACGAGAATATGATTTCCAAGAGCCAGAGTTTACAAGAACATCTGGAATGGCAATTAAGAATGGAAAGTTTGACTCCCGAGGAACTAAATTACGCTCTGGAACTCGTTGGTAATATTGATGATGATGGTTACTTAGAAGTTCCAGTCGATGAAATTATTGGCCGATCAAAACTTGAGAGAGATCAGGCCATTGGTATTTTAGGGCTTGTTCAGCATCTAGATCCTGTAGGATGTGGAGCACAGAATTTAGAAGACTGCTTAGGAATTCAGGCCAGACTTTTGCCTGAAAGATCTCCGCTAGTAGAACTCATTGTTGAGAGAAACATGAGAGATCTAGAGAAAAAAGATTATGCTAAAATCGCCAAAGACTTTGGTGTCAGCAAAGAGAAAGTAAAAGATGCTGAATTAATTATTATGGGTCTAAATCCTAAGCCAGGTCGGTTGGTTTCTGCTGAAGAAACGCAATACGTTGTGCCAGATATTTTCGTTGCGGAAGTCGGCGGAGAGTTTGTAGTACAGATCAATGATGAAGGTGTGCCACGTCTTAGGATTTCAAATCTTTACAAATCATTGATTAAAAATCAGCAAAGTGACACAGAAGCTAAGGAGTTTGTTCAAGATAAACTTCGTTCAGCGATGTGGCTTATTAAATCAATCGAGAATCGTCAAAAAACAATTTATAAAGTATCTAACTCAATAGTGCGTACTCAGCAGGAGTTTTTTAAGAAAGGTCCAGCGTTTTTGAAACCAATGATCTTAAAAGATATTGCGAATGAAATTGGTATGCACGAGTCAACTGTTTCTCGAGTCACAACAAATAAGTTTATGCATACACCAATAGGTACTTTCGAATTAAAATATTTTTTTAATGCCGGTATCGGAGGTAAAAACGGCGGTATTGATATCGCGGGCGAAAGCTTAAAACTCAAAATCAAAGAGATGGTCGGTCACGAAGATCCGAAAAGGCCGTTATCCGATCAGAAAATCTCTGAGCTTTTGAGTACTAAAGACATTATTGTGGCCCGTAGAACGGTTGCAAAATATCGAGAGATGATGGGAATTGCCCCTTCATCTAAACGTAAAAAATAAAACCAGGAGGTCACTGATATGACGTAATCGTTTCGATAGTTTTTTTGACAGTGCAATTATTAATTTATCTGAGGCACGTTTATGAAATTAAAAATCTCTTTTAAGCATCTTAATCACACTCCGGCTCTTGATGAGCGTATAAAAGAAAAATCTGAAAAACTGGACAAGTATTTTGAAGGAAACACCAGTGTCTCTTGGACTTGCTGGGTTAGTGGCGATGATCATTGGGCAGAAATTAAGGCCCATGGTCCGAAATTTGATTTTTTTGCAAAAGCTTCTGCTGACAATATGTACAAGTGTTTAGATCTCTGTGTCGAAAAGATGGAGAGACAGTTCGATAAACAAAAGGATCTCTACAAAAATAAAATTCACAATGCTGCACATGAATCACCAAAGTATAAAGTTATTCAAGAAAGAATAAAGGATGAAATTGATTTTCAAAACAAAGAAATGGAGGAGAAATCCGCTTAATATAAAGAAAGGCTCCTTAGGGAGCCTTTTTTATACCTTACCGATGAACTCGACCCCCACTTTAAAATCCACTCCAAATTCATCCAGCGGCGACACATAACGAACAATCGCCTTCAAGGCATCTTTCAGAATTAAATTTTCTACTTCAAGGACATAAAGCTTGTTTCCTATCGAAAATTCACTTTTTGAATGGGATTTAAAGCTGATGCCACCTTGAGACAAATCGACTAGTTGATACATCTTGAAATCAGATATCTTTTGATTCGCCTTATTGATTTTCACCCACATGCCCGGTGTGAAATCAAATCTTTCAAATTCCCTGTTGTTTATGTCACTCATGAGAATATGGTAAGACCAAAATAGAAGAAAATCTATTTAAGAAATGTGACATGAAGGGTCTACATTCCTAAAAAAGCATGTTAAAACAGTATTATCTCAACCACCGGAAGCTGGTGTAAATCCAGCACTGTCCCGCAACTGTAACCTCATTCTGAGGAAGTCAGATACGACTTGAGTAATCCAGACATTCCCGGGGAGGATATTCATGTCAAATATTTTGCTGTTGTTTCTTTTTTGTTTCGTTCACGTTCATGCAGAAGAAGTGTATGAGATAGATAAAATCCAAGTCATAGCAAAAAAAAACGTTCCCGATTTTACTTTTTCAAAGCCTGAAACTATTACGACTTCTCAGTTGGAGACCCAAGCCTCTGGTCAAGTTGCTCCTCTTCTCAATCAGGTTTCTGGTGTCATTGCCAGCCAAAACGGTGGGCCAGGTGGAAGAGTCTCCTTTTTTATGCGTGGAACTGAAAGCCGTCATGTCGCATTCACGCTTGATGGGCTTAAGCTTAATGATCCATCGAATACTGATAGGCAATTTGATGCAGCTTTTTTCTCCGCGCCGTTTTTGAGGCAAGTCGAAGTTCATAAAGGACCACAATCAGTTCTTTACGGTTCAGATTCACTGGGTGGATTAATTGAAATGAGTACGCGTAAGGGTGAAAATGCGCCTCAAACGAGAGTAGAGCTCAATGGGGGAAGCTTTGGAACGATCGATACGTCTATTGCAAGTGACTGGAAAACAGGCGAAAACGGCAGCAGAGGCACTTTAACAGCATATCGATTTCATAGTGATGGTATTTCACGGCTTAATAAAAAAAGATATAATGCGGTTGAAAGAGATGCTACGGATATTACACAGCTCTCTTCTTCTTCAAATCATCAGTGGAATTCAATACTAGATACTGATTTGTTGTTTTCTTTTTTACGTGGAGAAAATGAATTAGATGGTGCGACTGATGATAACTCTTATGATAAGAGCACAAATGACCAATATATTGCTCAACAGAAAACAAATTTTCATCTTTCTAAAAAATCAGCTATTTCATTGAGAAATGGCCTTAATAGGCACCATAGGAATTTAGCTACTCTAGCGGCTGGTAACGAATCTTATTCGGGAAATTTAATCCAGAATGAAGCCCTTTATAAGTATAAGTACACTAATTTTAGTTTACTTAGTGGCATTGCAACTGAACATGAACAATTTTATTTCACTGATGTTGATAGAAGTTTTGATCTTCATTCGATTTTTCTTCAGACTGCTTTCAAATTATCAGACTTAAGATTTCATGTCGGAGGAAGAACGGAGAGACATTCTCGTTATGGAAGTTTTTACACAGGAAGTGGAGGCGTTGCCTTCACATTTTATCGCAGCGTATTTTCGATTCAATATTCTCAGGGATATAAGGCCCCATCTTTATATCAATTATATGCTCCTTCATTATTTGGATTTAATGTTGGAAATTCAGAACTTGTTCCAGAAGTTAACCACTCCTGGGAAGCGGCTTGGCTTTTAAACCAACAGCAGTTTGAAACTGGCATTACACTATTTCAAAATCGGCTTTCCAATTTGATTACATTCACTACAACCCAGGGGTATGTGAATCAGTCACGATTTATTGCAGAAGGGGTAGAACTTTCGGCCAAGTTTAAGCAGAGGTCTTTTCATTTGATCTCTAGCTTTACTAATCAACAGTTTAGGGAAGAGGAGTCTGTCATTTTAAGAAGACCCCTTAATGCTTTTTTGGCCGGTATTGCGACATTTCCAACAGAGAACTTGGAAGCTTCTTTAAAAGGTAGATGGTACTCGTCTCGAAAAGATTTTAATGAATCAGGTGAGGCCACAAAGCTTAACGGATATGAAGTTTTTGATTTGGGGTTTAAATATGTATTTACTGATCTGGATCTCGGCTTACAGGTTCTGAATATTTTAAACCGCGAGTATGAAGAACTTTACGGTTACAATATTATGCCTCGGTCACTATTTTTTCATACTGGGATTCGGTTTTAGATCCTTATTCGTTTGATAAGCATCTGGATCAATATTTTTGTTATAGTTGTTTTCTCCAAACGCATCGTAGGTGTCTTCCTCTTTTTGCATTTTTAGTTGGTCTTGGTCGTTATTTTTAATGTGCGAAGAAGTTTTAATTGGGTCATCTTCGACAGGAAAACTCCCCGTGTTCCCATCATCTGCACTAGAAATTCTCGCAAATATACATATGAGAGTCATGAGTGAAAATTTTAGAATGTTCATACCAACCTCCAAATCAAAGGATATCGTTGGTTAGAGGTATAAATTTTTAAGAAAATCTAAAAATAAATGGACCGTTGAGATTAGTTGAGGATTTTATTTGGATCTTTTTCGGTAAAGCAACATGACCCTTCATGGCCTTCCATTTCTTCTTCTAAACTATTTTCATAGGCTTTTTGTTCGTCTCGATTAAGGCCGAGAGAAGAGGAAAGGGTATCGCTTAAGGTAGGTACTATGACTTTTAAATCCAGACCCATGTCTTCCATTTGAGCAGCAAATTGATACGCTTTATCGCTTTCCTGTATAGAACATTCAAACAGCGTTTGACCGCTTTGAAGGTCAACAACACGTATTTTGGGCATTTCTTTTTCCATGGCTAGATGGTAGTAATTCTGTGCGCTAATTGTCAAAGGGTAGGTAGTCATGGGCCTGATTTTATGGATCGATCACAATACGTTTGCAACTAGCTTAATTGAGAGGGCTTTTAAAACAAGATCTTTACCTTTTTATACAGTCACTACTGTTGAGGATTTTTCGTATTTGGTTGATGATTTAAATCCCGTTCTTATTGTTTTGGATGATGAAACCTTTTCTAAGAA
Source organism: Bacteriovoracaceae bacterium (assembly GCA_044377495.1). GTDB lineage: Bacteria > Bdellovibrionota > Bacteriovoracia > Bacteriovoracales > Bacteriovoracaceae > Peredibacter. Next base: position 26,237 of record JBILYY010000012.1, read on the forward strand.
TCCAGCGGCTTTCTTAAAGCAATATCAGAATTCCGCCAAAATGCAGGCACTTCCCTTTATCTTACTAGAACCTAAAAGTGATTTTAGTTTTATCAAAAACAAGATCGGTGAAATCACGAGACCGCTTAAACCATTTGAGCTGCCTGAAATCCTGGCAAAAATAGTCTCTGCCAGTTAAAATGAAACTAAGCCTGACATATTTAGCTTCTTTATCTATAATTTGATCATGAATAAAAGAGATAAGTTCGTTATTATAGTCGGTATCGGATTAACCTTATCGATCTTCATCTTGACGCTTTACTTCAGGAGTGGCGCTTTCAAGTAATGTAGGGTTCATCATTATTGCGGCAGGGTGTCGCTCAGACTGTGAAATAAAAAAACTAGATAGCTTCTTATCAAGAACGGACAAAAGTACGTCAACTAACTCATGATAATGGGTATGTATCCATTGTGCGGAAAAGTGATTAGGCACTTCTAAAATCAAAACATTGTCAGAAATAATTAATGGTTTGGCCTGTTTGAACCACTGATGGTGAACTTCTGGTCCCAATACATCACATAGCTGTTCAGAGAGAATTGACCATGTATAAAAAGCTTTAACGACCGGGTGGGCAAGATTTAAGCTTTTTTCTTTTAGTCTGTTCTGTTTTTGAGTCCAGCGTGACTTTAAATTATTTTTTGGAGTAATTACTCGGTTTTTTTTCATAAAGGAGGAGTGAGATTAAGGTCTTTTTAACGAGAGGACAAGTATTTTTCTAATCTAAAGGCAGATTTTGTTCCCAGCGTTTCGCCTCTAATGGTGCCAAAATATAGTTGTTCAATCCAAGTTGTTGAAAAATAAAATCAGGAATTCGAATTCGATAAAAAATACCTTGCTCATGAGAAATGTTTTTTATGATGTTGGCATTCCCTCTAATCTTTGAATGTGCTTCACCTTGTTCATAAGGAATGAACAAGTCGTAATGATCCTGTTTAGATAGAAAATAATCGATGACATGGCTTCTTAGATTTTTCATATCGTCTTCGTTATAAGAAGAAACTAAAAAAGAATTTGGAAAATTGCGCATGATTATACGCGCGCGGACAGGATCATTTAAAAGATCTTTTTTATTAAATACAATAATTTGATTTTTATCTTCAATCTTAAGTTCGGTTAAAACTTCTTGAGTCACCCGAAGATGCTTTTGATAGTTAGGATCTGAAATGTCACAAACGATGAGGAGTAAGTCTGCTTCCAGAGCTGATTCAAGAGTTGTTTTAAATCCTTGGATTAATGTATTGGGAAGATTGGAAATAAATCCCACAGTATCAATCATGATCATAGGGGGTTTAGAGTCTGGATTAAGTGTTCTAAAGGTTGAATCAAGTGTGGCAAAAAGCTTGTTTTCCTCTAATACATTTACGCGGCATAAACGATTCATAAGAGACGATTTTCCAGCATTGGTATAACCAACCAAAGCTGCTGTGACCGCCTGATGTTGTCTCTTCTTGCCTTGCTGTTCACGAGATTTTTGAACTTCTTCAAGTTGCTTCTTATGGAATTCAATTCTTTCGCGAATCATTCGGCGATCTAGTTCAAGTTGTTGTTCACCTTCACCACCTAGGGCAGCTCCAGCGGCCCTTTGTTTTGAAAAGTGACCCCACATAGAGGTGAGGCGAGGCAATAGATATTTTAAACGAGAAATTTCTATTTGAATTTTTGCTTCCTTCGTCCTTGCATGATGAGCAAAGATTTCAAGAATGACAGTATTTCGATCGACGACTTCAAGCTTAGTGATGGCTTTTATATTTCTTACTTGAGATGCAGTTAGTTCGAAATCAAAAACTAAAAGTTCCGATCCTTCTGCACGTGCCTGATCAGCAATCTCTTCAAGCTTGCCCGCGCCAAGCATCGTGGCAGCCTCTATTTGCTTTCTATTCTGGACGTATTCTTCGCCGCCAACTAGACCTAAAGTTCTAAGTAGCTCTCTCAATTCGCGGAGAGAACTGTTTGTTTCGAGAATTGTGGAATGGTTCTCAAATTTCTCGCATACGATAGAGACTAGTGAAGCTCTTTGCCCCAAGGGCATTTTATAGTCTTCAGCATTCATTTAACCTCCAATTGCAAATTATCCAAAAGGCGGGTAGATCCTAGCTGGTAAACAGCAACAAGTGTAATTCGCGAAGATTTTGTTAAATCTTCAGACATCGTTTCAGCATCTCTCATTTCAAGATAATTCCATTTAGCATCAAGTAGGATTGTTTTGATTTCTTTTTTTGCCATTGCAAGGTTGGCCTTCTTCCCATCGATGAAATTGGAAATTTTTAGTAATGATTGATAAAGAATCAAGGCTTCTTGCTTCTGTCCAAGGGACAAATATTGGTTTCGGCTTGAAAGGGCGAGACCAGTCGTCTCACGGATAATTGGCATGCCTATGATCTCAATTGGCATGGCCAGGTCTTTGACCATTTGACGTATGACTAGAAATTGCTGGTAATCTTTTAAGCCAAAATAGGCATTATGAGGTTTAACAATTTCAAACAGTCGATAAACGACAGTAGAGACACCATCAAAGTGGTCTGGTCGAAATTTTCCTTCCACAATATTATTGAAAGTAGGAACGGCAACAGTTTGCGAATAATTCCCCGGAAAAACTTCCTGAGGTTTTTCAGGAGCAAAGACGACGATTTTTTTATCTGGGAAATTAGAGTTGCATTTTTGGATTAAATCCAAATCATCTTCAAGAGTTCGTGGATATTTTTGAAAATCGTCGCTAGGCCCAAATTGTTTTGGGTTAACAAAAATTGAAAAATAAACAACATCGTTATCGCTGAGGGCCTTCTCTAAAAGTGATATGTGACCTGCATGTAGATTGCCCATCGTAGGAACAAAGCCAATTCTTGCTTTTTCTTGATCACGACAGGATATAAGATCATTTGTCGTCCTAATCAGTTTTACCATGTCTCTTGGCCTTGGTACCACTGGACTAGTTTGTCACCAATTTCTCGCTTCTTTAAAAGATGTGGCCCAGAAATAGTGTCGGTCTTAACAAAGTAATATTTACCTTCGTTCTTCTGAAATCCTTCAACAACGCTGGTACCTATTAATCCATTGGAAACTTTATTTCCAATCATTAGGTCTACGGGTTTACGCTTCATTTTGCTCATAAATACTTTTTCGGTGGTTTCAGTTTCAGCTGCAAAACTAACGATTTTTTGATGACTCTTTTTCAAAGTCAGAATTTCCTGAAGAATATCCGCTGCCTGATGGTAAGGAAGAGCAGTAACCATTTCTTCTTTTTTCAATTTTTCTTTTGATTCATTAAATTCAATATCAGCTATTGCCCCAGTCGAAATATAAAGATCGGCTTCTGGGAAATGCTTAACGGCCGCAGACCTCATTTGGGAAGTCGTTGGCGTTTTGATGAGTTCAAAATTTGGATGACCTAAAAGATTTTCCACTTCAAGACTACATTCATGGCCTGCCAGAACTAAAACCTTATAGCCTTCTTTTAAAAAAGCTTTGGCAACAGATATGCCCATCCGTCCTGTTGAAGGATTTGTCATGTACCTGACTGGGTCCAGAGGAGCTGCCGTTGCACCGGCCGTAACTATTACTTTTTGTTTTTGAATTTTAGTAGGTTCAAGCGTTTCAATCAAATCAATCACAGCATTAACATCTGGGAATTTACCAGCACCCACATCGCCGCAAGCCAGGAGTCCTGAGACCGGATTAATGATACTAATATGAGATTGCTTTGCTAATTCATTGAGATGACCCTGGACGCGAGTCTGATTAAGCATTTGAGTATTCATTGCTGGAAACATCAGCACAGGTTTATTTCCTAAAGCTAAAAAAAGACTTCCTAGCAAATCATTATTTAATCCAAGATTAAGCCTTGCAAGTGTATTAGCACTTAGTGGTGCTACAACTAATTTGTCTGCCCACTTGGCGAGTTCAATATGTAAAACTGTTTGGTTGCGTGAAAGATGTTCGGGTTTGAAATCATCAGTAGGAAGGTAGACTGCTTCGACGCCCAGATATTTAAATGTTTCAGGCTTAATGAATTCAAGGGCCCCGGATGTCAAAACAACTTTTACTTCGTGGCCATTTTTTACAAGTCCTCGCGCTACATCGTAGGCCTTATAACATGCGATGGAACCGGAGACGGCAAGAATACATTTCATAGTGTTTCAATCTGGGTAGTCATCCAAAAGTGGAGGGCCCAGTGTATCAAAGTCTCATCTTCCTGCACAACGACACTTAGCTTTAGATCTTCAAAAATATGCTTCCAAAGGCCAGATTCTCCACCAGAGAGAACTATTTTTTGGATATTATGCTCAGAAACGAGTTTTTGAGCTAATGCAGCAAAGGCGAAATAGCTGTCACGCATAGCTTCAGATGTGTCATGAGGAATGGTGCCTGAAACGTTTTTATTGATTTCGATGGCCTTTAATTGCTCACCTTTTTGAAATATTTCGAAATAATTTTTTGCCCCAGGAATGATGTAGCCACCTTCGAAGCCAGCTTTTGTAACCACGTCCATAGTCACGAAAGTTCCAGCATCAATCAAAAGAACCGGTTCTTTCAATTTTTTAAAAGTATAAAAAGCTTGAATGAGACGATCTTCACCTAAGGTCTTGGAGTAGTTTACAGGCATTCCCGCAAATTTTGATCCTCTCCAATATTCCTTTACATGCGTAATGTGAAACCCTTGATGTAGGAAAGGAGTTAAGTCATCGTCTCGAGATTTAACTTCGGCCAACACCATTGTTGTATTGTCTGGGGTCATTTGTAATTGATTTAAAAAAACAGGGAGCTCATTCCATGGACAAACTTTAATGAGATTCCATTCGTTCTGATGTTTTTGAAACAGTCCTGCATGTGGATTAGTGTTACCAAAATCAATAGTGATCAGACCTTGCATTACTTCCTCTGATCTATCAAATACTGATTAATGAGTTCTTTTTTTGTTTCGAATAAATCTGCAACGGGGGTGCAGAATTTAGGAGGCATATTAGGACCGAGTTTTAAAAGATCATTAATCACTAAAACTTGCCCATCAGTGTTTTTACCAGAACCAATACCAATCGTTGGAATTGATATTGCTTTAGAAATTTGAGTCGCTACGTTTTCTTCAACCATTTCAAGAACCAAACAAAAAGCCCCGGCAGCTTCAAGTGCCTTGGCTTCTTTCATTAATCGGTCAGCCGAACTTTCGTTCTTTCCGTGAGTAAAGTATCCACCCAACTGATGAACTGATTGCGGAGTTAAACCAATGTGACCCATCACTGGTATTCCAGTTTGGGTAAGTCTTTCAATCAGTTTTAACTGATAAGGGAATGCTCCTTCAAGTTTTACCGCTTCGCCGCGAGTCTTTTGAAAAAGCTTAGTAGCCGAATGAATTCCTTGAGCGATTGTGGAATAGCTACCAAAAGGCATGTCTACAATCAGAAATTTATCAGGAGCTCCACGTCTTACCGCACTAGCAAATATTTCCATCTCTGTGAGGCTTACTTCTATCGTCGTTTCATAACCTAACATCACATTTCCAAGACTGTCACCTACGAGAATCATATCCAGATCAGTCTGGTTGAGAAGTATCGCTGTCTGATAATCATAACAGGTTAATACCTGAAGATTTTTTTGCTTTGATTTACGGATGTCACGGAGATTAAGTTTTTTCATTTTCTTCTTTTGATTTCATGATATTAAAAGTTTTCATCAAAGAGGACTCCGCCCAACGATTACGGATCTTTTTTCTTAGTTCTTCAACGTTGGTATTTTCCAGCTCTTGATTAAATTTATTATTTTGAATATCAGTCAATAGGCCTTTTAGGTTAGATTTAAATTCAGGAGTGATAAGTTTTTGAAAGCCTTTTTCTGAACCGACTAAAGCATTGGGGCTAATAAGATCAAAAAAACCTTCAGGACCCTTATCGACCATGGCGATGGCTATGAGTTTCATCTCATGCCAAACTTCGAGATAAGCAAGCTCTGGTTCAATGCCACTTTCCACGAGGTGTTGAAACATTTCACCAGCAGTGTAAGGAATGAGTGAACAAAGAAGACCTTGTTCAGAATAAAGATCAGCTTGGGTTTCGTGTAAGAAAGTTGTTTTAAATAATCCAATGTTAACGCCCAAATCCTTGGCCATTTTTCTTAACCAATCCTCAATGGCAGTTGTGTCGCCTTTAACGAACTCAAGCGAATAAACAGCGCCAAATTTTCCTTTACTCAAATACTGCTTACGAATTTCGGACCCGATTGCTTTTACTGCAAAAAGTATATGCTTAAGATGTGGTAATGTTTCTTGAAAATTATTTTTTGAAAGTGAAAAGCCATGATTATACAGAATCAAACTGCCTTCATGAAAAAGTTGTCCATAAGCTGTCATGAATGAATGATGAGTATGGTCTGGAGTTAATAGAACAAAAGCCCGATCTTCAAAAAATTCCTTGCTCCCTATCTCAACGGTCTCCATTCCAAGTTCTACAACTTTGTCAAACGAAGCGGAGTCCGGCTGCAAGGCCACACGAAAAGGGAAGGCTGAATCTTGGAGGTTTTGCGACCAGGCCTTCGCCTGATTTCCAAAACCAATGATTGTTAGTCGCATCATAAAAAGTACTAGTTGAAAACTCCCTATCAAAGCTATCATGATCGTAAAAGACAAGCCAAGTTTTAAGGGGTCAAAAAGTGTCCGAAATCATCAATCGTGCATTCATGTATGGTGAATCTGTTTTCACTACCATGCGTATGATAAATGGTCATTTATGCGACTGGGATTACCATTTTGATCGGTTGAAAATGAGTGCCGAGTTTGTCTATGGCCCTTTTACTGACGAAAGTGACTGGGCTTTAATCCTAAAAAATCGTTTGCTTGAAAGATGTTCTGGTGAAAGTGGAGACCAAATAATTAGGCTCTCCATTTATCTGGAACAGGCTCGAGGTCTGATTCGCACAGGTCTACTGTCGGTCAACGATTTAAAAATTTCCATCTCAGCTTCTCCCTATGGATCAGGTCGCAACGAAGAAAAAATGCTTAAACTGAGAACCTGTGCCGCCCCTGTAAGGCCTTTCTGGTGGCCAGCGTTTTTAAAAACCGGCAATTATCTGGAAACGATTCTTTCACAAAAAATGAATATGAAGCCAGGTGACGATGATGTGCTTTTTTTAAGTCAACGAGACACAGTACTCGAATCATCAGTTGCTAATATTTTTGTTGTTCGACATAAGACCCTTTATACCGCTCCGACGGGTCCACAAGTTTTAGATGGAGTTATGCGAAAAAGAGTTATCGAAGAGGCTGAATATTTTTTTGATGAATTTCAAGAATCAGAAACAACAATTGAGCAGCTTTACAAGGCCGATGCCGTTTTTGGGACTAACTCTGTCAGAGGCCCTTTTTTAATTGATAAAATTGATGATTTTCAATTTCAGTATCCCCAAGATTTCTTGTCTAATTTTGAAGCTTTAATAAAAAGAGTTTTAATATGAAAATCCTCAAAGTTACCTGCCCAAATTGCAAAAAGGAATTCAATTACTATTCTTCTGAATTCAGACCATTTTGTAATGAAAGGTGCCGACTAATTGATCTTGGACAATGGCTAAATGAGACTTATACTGTACCTGTGCACAAATTAACTTTGGAAGAAGCTGAAGCATTAGAGCAAATTATTCATGAAAAAGAAAAAAATTCCGGTGAAGACGACGATTCAACTAACTAAAGTACTCGATCAAATGATCGAGTGGGCTTTCGATTGCGGGACAATTCTAAATGATCATTTAGTTAGATCTTATACTGAGCCCCTAAAAATTATGGATAAAGGTAAACACGGTTTAGCTACCGAGGCCGATTTTTTATCAGAAGCTCATGTTATAAAAAAAATCCGTGAACACTACCCTGATCATGGAATTCTCTCAGAAGAAGATGCTTTTACGAGAGAACTTAAAATCGAAGGGGCAAAGGCTGATCAGTACTTATGGTTGATTGATCCACTGGATGGGACAAATAATTACTACAATAAAGTTCCCTTCTTTTGTGTAAGCCTGGCCTTAAACAAAGGGAATGAGACATTGGTAGGCGTAGTTTATAATCCGGTTAACTGTGAACTTTTCTATGCCATAAAAGGACAGGGTGCCTTTCTGTATCGTCTCATTGGTCATAAAGAAGTTCGGGTGAGACTGGAAGCAGGTAAGGCCAAAAAGCCATTTATTGAAGCACTTTTGTCGGCCAATCTTACAGGAAAGAGAGTGGAGAAGGATTTGTTGAAACGATTTCCAGAAGTTCGGGCCATGCGCAGACTTGGAAGTGCAGCACTTGAAATGAGTTATGTTGCTGCAGGCATGCTTGATGCTTATTGGGAGCATCGACTTCAGCCATGGGATATGGCAGCGGCTGGACTAATTTGCAAAGAAGCTGGAGTTAAAATATCAAGTATTGAAGGTGAAGAGTATCACCCATTCGGGCCATCAGTTCTGGCCGCCCATCCAACGCTTTACAGGGAACTATTGGCCATTCTCAACAGGTGAGAGTTTACTTTGACAAGAATTACTGTGGGTTAGATAATAATCATGCAGCACAAAAGTGTCTGATGAATTCAAATCCATGGAGGGGTTGTGTTCGATTCAGTAATAAATAATATTGATAAGTTTGGGCCAGACATCTTGCTCATTCAATCAGGTTTTCTTGTTATTATTTCCACCATTTTTTTATGGCTATGGTTTTCTAACCGTAGAAAATATCAAAATCTAAAACACGCCATTCCTGCAAATATCGTTAAGAGTTATCTTGATTCCATTATTCAAAATTCGACCGCACTTAAATCACAACTTTTTCGTGGCGGTGGTATAGACGTCAACGGTATTCCTTCTGTTTTACCAATTAACAATTTAATGGGTGGCGATGCAATTGCAATTAGTGGTGCACCTTCAACAGCATTACTCGAAGAACTTAATCAAAAGAAAGCACAAATAGCTGCTTTGGAGAGTCAACTCCTGGCATCTCAAAATTCTTGCCGTGAAGTTGAAAGTAAGCTCGTAAATTCTCAAGGGATTTTAACGACAGCCGAAGCAAAAATTAAAGAACTTGAGGCTTTGCTTGCTCAAACGCGAGCAAGTGGCGGTGGTGATGCCGCTGTACAAGCTGAATTAAAAATGGTTTCTAAAGAAAGAGATGAACTTCGTGACCGCTTGAAAGAATTTGAAATTATTGCTGATGATCTTGCAAACTTAAAGCGCCTTCAGCAAGAGAATGAACAGCTTAAAAAATCCTTAGCAATGCAGGGAGTGAAAACTATTTCTGTCGTCCAAGATGAAGTAGAAGTACCGATTGTGCAAGCAGACGTGACTGATCTATTTGAAGAGCTTGCAAAGGCGGAATTGGATAAAACCGATAATTCTGCACTGGAAGAATTTCTCTCTGAACCAGTTGCTCCCGATGAAGAACCAATTCAGGCTTCGGTAGAAGCTGTCGTAGATGAGAAAAAATCAAAATCAGATAAGACTCCTGAAGATTTATTGTCTGAATTCGAAAAAATGTTGGGGTAATTATGACATTGAAAAAAATCCTTTGCCTCGTTGGGCTTATTTCACTAAGTGCGTTTGGTGCTAATCCTGAAAAATCAATTAACCTTCTTAAAAATCCAAACGGACAAAAAATAAATCTCGTTAAGGAAGATATTGTTACCCTAGAACGTCTAGAAAATATGTTTACCATGGATGCAAAAACACCGGGTTTAGCTGCAATGATTAAACGACATACTTATAAGCATCGCCAGAAAGCTGTCCCTGTCTTAGTAAAAGTGATGAAAGAAAGTAAGTATCCTGAACAAAATAGATGGCAGGCGACTATGCTACTCGGTCAGATCATGGGTAAAAAATCTGCTCCATTTATTGCCAAGTTTATTGATCATCCACATTGGATGATGAGAGTGGCTTCTTTGAAGGCCTTACTAGGTTTAAAACAAGATACCTATCACTCCGTTTATGCCAAAGCTTTAAAAGACTCCTCTTTAATTGTAAGGGTTCAAGCCTTGGACAACATTTCTAAAATGAATATCACACATCTTGCCCCACAGGTTTGGAGTATGATGTACGATCAGTCTAATTATAGTGGTGATATTGGTAAAAGAAAGCGCACTTCGATTGTTAAATCGATTATCCGCACCATCGGTGACGTTCGTTTTAATAAAGCCAGAGCACCATTGGCCAAGCTTATTCAAAAGCCAAAATATCAAGACTTGATCGAAGATCTGGATTATTCGTTAGAGAAAATTACTGGCGAAGTTTCCCCTAATACATCAGTAGAAATAAGAAGAAATTTTTGGTCCAAGGTGAATGCAAATACTGTGGTTACGAAGAAAATCTAATTAAAGCCCGGTAGACTCAAGTTGTTCTTTCTCACGGGCCTTATCAATTTCTTTCAGTTTGTTATCTGTAGCTATCAGTCTTTCAATGCGGTAAAGGAGAGTCTTTTCGATAATGCCGTCAGTTGGTATCTCTTTCCAACCTTGAAGAAAATCCTGTTCCATTAGCTGACGTTTATAAATTGTGACCTTGGTGACTTCGCGTGAAGCCCTAAAGCCACGCACAACGTTTACGACAAGTTTAAACTTGGCAGCTTTGACTGAGTCCGAAGAGCCAAATGAATCAGTAAAATTCACTTCCAGCGTATTATCCATCCAGCGGGTTTTGATAAAACCAGCTTCCTGATTCTGTTGTGCGATATCGTATTTGCGCATAACCTGTATGACCGCTTGCCACGACTGGTTATAGTCTGCTCGGTAGATTTTACTAGGGATATCGAGCTCTTCGGTTATCTGACGGAACTTTTCGTAGTTCGCACACCCATATAATAGGGGCACCAGGATGATAAAAAGATAAAACTTCATGACTTTTATGATATCAATGAATTAGATAAAAAGAAATCATTTGGAAAGAACATGAACTATAAAAATCTCTTTACCCAGGTATTAGTCTCTGAAGCAAAGGCAATAGAAAGAGCAGCTCAGAACTTTGACGAAAAGACAGCCGTTCAATTGGTCTCTTTATTTGAATTATTGGCCGGAACAGGCGGAAGCTTAGTGGTTTGTGGTGTGGGCAAGTCTGGCCATATCGGAACTAAGATTGCCTCGACTTTTTCTTCGCTCGGTCTACCATCATTTTTTCTGCATCCAACTGAGGCCATGCACGGCGATTTAGGACGAGTTTCCAAAGCCGATGCCATCCTTTTAATTTCCAAATCCGGTACAACTGAAGAAATTTTAAATCTTTTGCCTTACTTGTTAATTCCTAAAGAAAGGATAGTAGCACTGGTTGGGAAAGTGAATTCTCCTATTGCAGAAAAATCTGGTATTATCCTGGATGCTTCTGTTGAAAAAGAAGCCTGTATCAACGATCTTGCTCCAACAACAAGTACGACTGTTGCGCTTGCTTTGGGCGATGCTATGGCAGTTCTCTATGAAAATGTTTTAGGCGTATCGAAAGAGAAATTTGCAGTCAACCATCCAGCGGGGCTACTTGGAAAAACATTAAGTTTAAAAGTAGAACGTTTAATGATTCCTGCCAGTGAATGTCCTCAGGTTGATGAGAAAGCCAATCTTCAGGACGCCATCATGGCGATGACACAAAAGCCAGTTGGTATGTGTGCGATTGTGAGCGGTGGAGTGATGAAAGGCATTTTAGTTGAAGGTGATATTCGTCGTGCATTTGCTAAAAGGGCCGATGCGATTCAAATGCCAATCAGTGAATTTATGAATGCGAAACCAACTACTTTATTACCTTCAATCCTGGCTTTTGAAGCACTGAAAGTGATGGAAGATACTGATCGTCCTCTTAGCGTTATTCCGATCGTGGAGGATGGAAAATTTCATGGAGTACTTAGGCTGCATGATTTATTTAAGGCCGGGTTTCATTCTTCCAAATCGACAATTTAATTTCTTTAGCAGAGTACGTTCTTCTGAGACTTTCATTCAGGCAAATAATT
>JBILYY010000225.1:0-4499 GCA_044377495.1 Bacteriovoracaceae bacterium
CGATCAAGGAAAAAATTGTCTTTGTTACTCGCTCGAGACAGCTTCAAATTCCTTTAAAACGTTTTGTACTGAATGTGGAAATCACCGATGAACTGGGAGATCTTGAAGGTTCTTCAGTTAAATGGCTGGAGTATCCACTTTTACTTCATTACTGGTATCTGGCAGGGTTACTACCGATTTCAAAGCTTGATAATTGTCTGGCGATTGGATCACTTACACCCAATGGAGAAGTGGTGGAGCCGATTAATTCTTCGGTTATGGCCCTGTGTGAAGAACATGAGCTTCACTTGATTTCATCCAGTGACGTGGAGACTCCTAATGGAGTGATTGACGGGAAAGACTTGTTTGGTTCGATAGCGGAATTGCATTTCATGACAAATAATCCGACAGCAGTGATGGCACGTTCATGTTGATTGAAATTGAGAAGAAGATTTATGTTATTCGTGGGGTGAAAGTGATGCTGGATGTTGATCTAGCCGAGCTTTATGGAGTTGAAACGAAAATATTGAATCAGGCGGTTAAGCGAAACTTGGAGCGTTTTCCTTCGGATTTTATGTTCCAGTTAGAAAATCACGAAGTTAAGGATTTGCGGTCCCAGAATGCGACCGCAAATTTAAATCATATGAGCCGAGTTGCTCCGTTTGCTTTCAGTGAAAATGGAGTGGCGATGCTCTCGAGTGTTTTGAATAGTTCGCAAGCGATTCAAGTTAATATAGCGATTATGAGAATCTTCACTCGCATGCGAAGTTTCATGTTGTTTGACGAACACTTAAATTCGCGTCTTACGAATTTAGAGACTGGTTCCGAAAAAATATTTAAGATTGTATTTGAGCGACTTGATTCAATCGAAGAATCTCTTTTATTAAATCCGCACCGAAGAAAAAAAATTGGACTGAAGTAAATAAGTTTTCAGTAAGTTAGACGATTTGCGGTCACAAATTGTGACCGCAAATCGTCTAACTTACTATAATCAGGTCAAATAGAAAGCGTCTCTGCCAACTTCTGATACTCCACAAAATTATGATCTGATTTTGTAATGCATTCACTCAACGGCGCCATCAAAACTTTTCCTGCTCTAACCACTGTGACAGTTGGAAAGTGACCATCAATCAATGTTTGCACGGCCATATTTCCCATCTGTGATGCAATAAAGCGATCATTAGCAGACGGTGAGCCACCACGTTGAATGTGACCCAAGATTGCCACGTGGGCCTCAAGGTGAAACAAATCTTTTAGCACATGCTGAATATCGTAACTACGTCCAGCTGTTGGACCTTCGGCTACGATGATAATAGAAGAATCTTTTCCACGCGCCATACCCCGTTGAATATCGTCGGAGAGTTTTTGATGATTTACTTTTTCATGAGAAAGAAGAATATTTTCTGCACCTGTGCATACTCCGACTTTAAGTGCGATAGCGGAAGAGTTTCTTCCCATCACTTCAACCAAAAATGTACGAGCATGCGAGTGGGCCGTATCACGAATTCTATCTACGGCTTCGATACCCGTTTGTACGGCAGTATCAAAACCAATGGTGTATTCAGTTCCTGAAATATCATTATCAATCGTTCCGGGAATTCCTACCACTGGAAAACCGTGCTCATCCCAAAGCGCTTTGGCTCCGTTAAAGGATCCGTCTCCACCAATAATGATCAAGGCTTCGATCCCTTGATGCTTCAAAATATCTATAGCTTTTGCGCGAAATTCTTTCTTCTGCCATTCAGCACATCGTGAAGTTTGAAGGATAGTTCCTCCACGCTGAATAATATTTCCCACGCTTGATAGGTTCATTGATTGAAATTCACCACGCAGAAGACCGGCATAGCCGCGCTTGATTCCAGTTACTTTAATTCCATTATAGATTGCGGTTCTCACAACGGCGCGAATGGCACAGTTCATTCCAGGTGCATCTCCACCAGAGCATAAAATTCCAATGTGGGCAAAACTCATGAATCAATCCTTAGACAAAAATCGGCCGTCCCGAAAAATCTTTCGGTTTAGGTAAGTTTAATATTTTCAATATGGTTGGAGCAACATCTTTAAGGGCAATAACTTTATTATCACTCGTTGGCATGATGTCGACGTCTTTCAGTTTTGGATGAACAATACAAAAAGGAACATCGGAATCAGAGTGCGAAGTATGGACAGCTTCATCCTCATAGGCCATTTGATCAGCATTGCCGTGATCAGCGGTAATTATCATCGTAATGTTCTCAGCTTCACATTTTGCCATTAATTTACCGACACACTCATCCAGTGCTTCAACGGCCTTGACGGCAGCATCAAAGTTACCGGTGTGGCCAACCATATCGGCATTGGCAAAATTAACGAGATAAAATGAGAAGGACTTATCTCCTAAAGCTGCAGTTAGTTTTTCTGTGACTTCATAGGCACTCATTTCTGGCTTTAAATCGTAAGTAGCAACGTCTCTGGGTGATGAAACAAGACAGCGTTCTTCACCTGGAAAAGGTTTTTCTTCTCCGCCATTAAAGAAGTAGGTTACGTGCGCATATTTTTCAGTTTCAGCAATTTTAAATTGTTTTTTGCCCAGAGAGGACAGGTACTCAGACAGAGTCCCTTTAACTTTTTCTTTATCAAACAAAATGGGAATTTCCGGACACTCGTCCTGGACGTAGGGAGACATACAAAGAAAGTATCCAGGTCTTACGGGAACAGGAAATTCTTTAAAAGATTTATCCATCATGGCCAGAGTTATCTCGCGAGCTCGATCTGGTCTGAAGTTGAAAAAGAAAATGGAATCGCCATTTTGAATCGCACCATCTTCAGCAAAAAGTGCTGGGGTGATAAATTCATCAAAGTTACCTTTTTTATATTCACTTAAAAGATAGGCCTCTGGTTTTAGTTGAGTTTTCTCACCGGTACCAATCATCATTTTATAAGAACGTTCAATCTTTTCCCATCTGCGGTCTCGGTCCATGCCGATGGATCGCCCTTGCATACTTGCAAAAACATAACCGGGACATTGAAGAATTTCTTTAAGGTATTGAACGCCCTTATCTTTGGCCGTATCCCGTCCGTCCATAAATACGTGAAGGTAAATACGAAGATCCGAAAAAGGACTTAGGATTTTTAAGATTTCTTTCAAATGATTAATGTGTGAATGAACAGATCCATCAGAGAGTAGTCCCATGAGATGAATGCGTTTCGTTCCGCTCTTTGCTTTCTCGATGAGCTCTTTCATCTTCGGCATATCTTTCAAATTTTTGTTTTCAATTGCTTCATTAATTCGCACCAGATCCTGACGAACAGGACGACCAGCGCCTAAATTAATATGTCCAACCTCAGAATTTCCGGCCACACCTTTTGGAAGACCAACTGCTTCGCCGCCAGGTTGTATGGTCGTTAATGGGTAGTGAGAAAAAAGAAAATCAATATTTGGCTTCTTAGCAGCTTTAATAGCATTCTTATGTTCGTTTGGGCTCATACCAAAGCCATCGAGTATCACGAGAACAACTCGAGAACTTAATCCTTGTATTGAATGCATGTCATTTCCCTAGTTATGGTAAGGGTGACCGGTACGTATGGTTTGGGCCCGGTATAGTTGTTCTACGAGTAATATTCTGGCCAACTTATGAGGGAATGTCAGCTCGGAAAGGGAGAAACGCTCTTGGCAAAGGCTGAGAACTTCACTTGCAAATCCTTCAGCGCCAGCAATCACGAAAATAAGCTTATTTGATCTTTCAAGCTGCACTTGACTCCATTCAGCAAAGGCAACTGAAGTATAGCGTTTGCCCCATTCAGTCAGAGCAACCATATGGCCACCACCTAAATCTTTCACTTTTTTGATAATGGCTTCGCCTTCAGCTTCTTTGTTTTCTGCTGATGCCTTTAATTCATGAATAATGAGTTCAGGATTATTTATACGCTTAAGATAGTCGGCTTCGATTGCTTCAAGATGAGAATCTTTAAGTTTGCCCACCACGATCAGATGAATCTGGCGGGCCATAAATTAGAAATAGCCTTTAAGGTCAGCTTTCTCTGTTGCAACGTTTGTTGGTTTTCCGAAATAGAATTCATCAGGGATTTTTATTTGGGCATTTTTGATGAGAACCATATCCAAATCATAAACGTCACGAGCTGGACCATTAAAGATATGAACGATGATGTCACCAGTATCAAGAAGAATCCAATTAGCTGATTCATAACCTTCGTAACTTACAATTGATGCACCATTATTTTGTAAGTTGGCAGAAATTTCATCGACCATAGCGCGAGCCTGCATTGTATTTTGTGCAGTCGCAATGATTGCATAGTCACACAGTGCACTTGTTTTGCGTAGATCAAAAACCTTAAGGTTATCACCTTTGTAGTTTGCCACAATCCAGGCAGAAGCCATGGCGTGATTCAATGGGAATTCAAATCCCTCGTTTGATATAACTTTCTTAACTTCACCTTGTACGTACTCATTTATGGCCATAATTATTTCTCTTTTTTGAGCTCTTCTTGGATAACTTCTTTGGTTCTTAGCATAAGTTGCT
>JBILYY010000099.1:0-12489 GCA_044377495.1 Bacteriovoracaceae bacterium
ACTTAGGACTTCAAGTTCAGACATTATAGATTTCCCTCACCTATGTTCTATTCGATAGATTGAGTGAAAAGCTTGAGGGAATCATGCCCGATCAAAACAGTAAGCTTTAAAGCAAGTCGCCTAATTTCTCTTTTTGGATATAGGCCTTGGTGATCGAGTTAGTGTGAATCAATCTTCGAGCAAGGATTTCAGCGCAAGAACGGTAGATATCCATTCGTAATTTATAAAAAGCAGGTTCAATCATCAGGTTAATTTTAGTGGTGTCAAAAAGCATGGCGACCACTTTAGAATTGGCGACCACACTAGCACTGGTAGGACTATAATCAACAAAACTCATCTCGCCAAAAACATGGCCGCCACCGGCCAATGAAACAATAAGCTTTTCATCTATTACAATGTCGACGGTGCCATTAATAATAAAAAATAAGTGCGTATTACTGGTGTTTTGCTGAATCAATTTTTCGGTGGGCGCATAACCCTGAAAGGTGGCCATATTGGCCATGGTAATTCTATCGGCTTCAGTGAAGCGAGAAAAGAAATCTATTTTACCAATTAGTTCGAGTTTTTTATCTAGAGTGACTTCCATAGGACCTCAGCTTTTAGATATTATAACCTCTAAATTAAAAAAATAAACTCTTAATGGAGGAGATGGATGGATTTTAACCACCGAATCACGACGTTGCACGGCCGTTCCCTTAAGCACTCGGGCACATCTCCACAATAATGTATCAATTAAAAGTACATTATGCTTAAATGGTCCTTAATGCAACTATTAATAATACATTTATGTAAAATCTTTTACCTATGATAGGATCGCCGCATGGTTGACACACGTTTTTCAGTTTCTGTTCAAATAATGGTTACCTTGGCCTATCACTCAGACGAATTGATGAGCTCCGAGTCTTTATCTAAAGTGTTCAAGACGAATCCTACCTTTATTCGAAAACTGGTTTCAAATCTAGTTGAAGCCAAGTTGGTAAAAAGTTTTCGAGGTAAAGGTGGCGGGATTAAAATTGCCCGTCCAGCAACGGAAATAACCTTAAAAGATATATATCTTGCCTCAACTGATGATAAGACCCTTGTTTCTGCTCATAAAAAGCCCACGGTTAAGGCCTGTCCTGTGAGTTGCAATATGGATAAAATTTTTTGCGATATCGTTGAAGGAATAGAAACTTCTACAAAAAATTATTTAGCAAAAAAATATTTAAATGATATTTTAAAAATTTGTCAAAAAGGAACGCCATGAAAATTATTGCATTCGGTGCAAGCAGCAGTAAAAAATCAATTAATAAAACACTCGCGACCTACGTGGCTTCTTTGGTTAAGGGAGCAAAAGTTGAAGTTCTTGATTTAAATGATTACGAATTACCAATTTATAGTCAGGACAAAGAATTAGAATTGGGGATACCTACTGCGGTCAAAACATTTCTTCAAAAGATCAATGAAGCTGATGCAATTGTAGTCTCTTTTGCCGAGCATAATGGTTCATATTCATCGGCCTATAAAAATATTTTTGACTGGGCCTCTCGAACGTCAAAAAAGGTTTATGAAAATAAAAAAATGATTATTTTATCCACATCACCAGGTCCAGGCGGTGCGAAGGCTGTTTTCGGTGCGGCCGTCACTTCAATGCCATTCTTTGGGGCCATCGTTGTTGGATCTATGTCTGTTCCAAGTTTTTTTGAAAATTTTGATATGGAACGGTCAGTGCTTAAAAATTCGGAACTCGAGAGAAATATAGTTGAAATTATAAATAAACTTTAAAATCTGATTAAATCAAGGGATCGACAATATGGAAGCGCCATTTTGGATAAAGGCCTGGACTGAAGGACGAACAAATTTTCACTTACAAAATTATCACGAGAAACTTCTAGAATACTTTCCAGTGTTAAACCCTAAAGCTGGCCAAAGTGTGCTTGTTCCCCTTTGTGGAAAATCCAAGGATCTTCTGTGGCTTCATGGACTCAAGCTGGAAGTTCACGGGGTTGAATTATATGATCATGCGGTGGAAGCATTTTTTACAGAGAATAAACTAGCACCCGTTAAAATACGCGAGGACAAAGATTTTAGTCATTCCACATTTGAGAATATTACCATCAGTTGTGGTGACTTCTTTAAGCTAAGCGAAACTGCTACTTACGATTTTGTGTATGACAGAGCTGCGCTTGTAGCTCTTCCGTGTGAAATGAGAAAAGATTATGCCAAGATCATCAAGAGATCCCTTAAGAAAGGTGGGAAATGCCTCCTCATCGTTTATGAATACGACCAGTCACTAATGGATGGTCCTCCATTTAGCGTTGTGAGCAAAGAAATTCATGATCTTTACGAAGATCAATGCACAATTAAGCTAATGGAAGACAAAAGACCGAGCAATGAAGGGCCTAGACTTGGAGCTTTAGAAAATCTTATTCAAAAAATTTATATTCTTGAAAAGATTTAAATGAATTACTTTATTATTCCTGGAAATCCCCCGGCCGTTCATTTTTATCAATTGTGGGGGGAAGAAATAATTGCGAAAGTTCCAACTGCTACAGTCAGAGTATCCCATTATCCCAAACTTGCAAAAAATTCCAATTCTGAAAATGCCATGAATGATGTTG
This sequence comes from Bacteriovoracaceae bacterium, assembly GCA_044377495.1. GTDB lineage: Bacteria > Bdellovibrionota > Bacteriovoracia > Bacteriovoracales > Bacteriovoracaceae > Peredibacter. Next base: position 2,601 of record JBILYY010000099.1, read on the forward strand.
TCTTAGCGCATCTTGAACAGCTCGTGGATTTTTATAATGAAACCAAGTCCCCTATCTCAATTATTGGCCACTCCTTAGGTGGCAACATTGGCCTAAGAATTCTTCATAAAGATCAAAATGAAATGGTCAAAGAGGCCTTTCTCATACATCCTTTTTTGAAAAGGCCTTCAAAACTTGGGCAATTAATTTTAAAAGCTGCATCCAGTTTTTATGAAAGAGATGCTCTCCAGACAAGACTCATTAGGAACCGTCGTTTTCTTGAATATTTATCAAACGACCTTCATCATGTTACAGACGAAGAAATGGAAAAGGCTTTTCATCTGGCTAAACATGAATCGATTGTCATCGCGACTGATCGCGACCCATTACATATTCATCCAGAAAAACGAGATAAGGTTTCCGTGTTCTACAAACTTAACGACCCTTGGTGCCCAGCTGAAGTGATTGCAGAATTGCGGCAACAAGTTAAGCTATTTGAGTGCCCCGAACCTCATAATTTTGTAACATCAAAGCTTCATCGCCACGGGCTGTTAGATAAAATACTCAAGTATTAAGTATCCCGCACATCAACCGATAAAGAACCTATGAAAATAATTCAAATCACGCTGCTCGCTTCTCTTCCTCTTTGGGCCCAAACTCCGAAAAGTTTTGGAAAGATCCCGGAGAAGAATGGTATAAGACTGAGAAGTATCTGAGAAAGGTTGTTGAAGGTTCGAAGTTTTAGATTTTAAATGCTTATATTTTTTCTTATACAAGTGGATAGACGATGCGTTTCCTAGCAATAATTCTCATTTTGACTCCATCCCTGGCCTTTGCGAATACAGCAGCTCCGCTTCTTCCAGTACTTTCAACATTTTCTACGGTGTTACTTCCAATAATTTTCATCATTGAAGGCATTTATTATAAAAAATTGAAAATACCGTCGCCTTTTAAGTTATCACTTCAAACCAATTTGATTTCATCTTTCGTTGGATTAATTCTATGGAGTATTCTTGGAGTAACCCTAATAAAAGTCCCGATTGAGAGCGCAGCCGGAATCAGACATTGGATGGGTATATTTCCCAATAAAGATTTTACCCATACTATATGGGCGATGATATTTATGCCTTATGTTTTCCTAATACCAAACTGCTTAGTCTCTGCATGGATTGAGTGCTTTAGTGCAAAAAAACTTAAGACGTGGAAAGATAACAAACTAAGCTATATGACGTTTTTAAAAGCGAGTGCCCTTTCATATCTTGCAATCGCACTATGGTTCTTTTTCTTTATAACAATAAAATATTTTAAAATGCTATAATTTATGAGCCCAATTACGCATGGAATGATAGGTTGGATAATTTCACAACCCCTAGAGAAAAGACGGGACCGTATAATCGTTACGGCAGTTTCACTATTACCAGATTTTGATGGTGCCGGTGCAATTGTCAGTATTGATTACTACGCTCGCTACCACCATATCTTTGGGCACAATATCTTTTTTGGATTACTGCTCACTTTAATCGCTTTGAAATTTGGAGTTGATAAAATAAAGGTATCCATGCTGGTGTTCATTTCATTTAACTCCCACATTCTTGGAGATCTACTTGGTAGTGGGCACGGTTGGGGAGTACCCTATTTTTGGCCTCTCAATAAAACCATCTATGAGTTTTCATCTCCGTTTCAATGGGAGCTAGATAGCTGGCAGAATTTATTAGTTACAGCATTTTGCATCATACTAATCATTATTTCAGGGGTACGAAGGAAAAGAACTATTATTGAGATTTTCTCAATACAAACTGATAACAAAGTTGTCGCGATATTTAATCGGTGGTTTAGAAGCGAAGGGTAATAATGTCATTTTTTTTATTTGTATAAGCGCTTAGAATGCGATGTAGCCATGTCGCACAATTCATTATAATTTTGTGACGTCAAAGCTTCAACGCCACGGTCTGCTAGATAAAACACTCAAGTATTAAGTTTTCCATCTATATACCGATAAAGAACCTATGAAAATAATTCTAATCGCTTTGCTCACTTCCCTTCCTCTTTGGGCCCAATCTCCTAAAAAGATTGTCGAACAGTTGGATGAAATTAATAAACCCTCATCCAAGGTCATCTGTGCGGAAGACAGCAAAGAACTTTATGATCCATCAGAGGCATTAAAAGATATCAATGCTGGTAAATTAACATTTCTAGGAAGAGCACTCTTTCCTGGGAATGATAAAAATTTAACCTGCGTTTATAAATCAGATACGGCCTACATCCTTTACAACAATTGTTTAAGTAGCAAAAAAGAATGTGCAGCAACTGATATTGAGGTCATTTCCTTTAATGGTGATATTGCCAGTTTCTACGTTCAAAATGCAAACGCTACTATTCCAGTAAGTAAAACCTTACGTTCTGATTATAGTATGACTTGGCGAGTGTCAGTGACTGCGACTCCAGCAGTATCAAATAAATTGACGATCGAAGATTTGAAAAAAATTAAAGAAAAACATAATGCTGTTTCTGGTGGATGCTTTATCGGAAGTACATTTAAGGCAGCAGATTTAAGTTCGCAAGCTTTTTGTCTTGGCGGCGTTAAAAATCCAACTTGGAATTCGGCTGCTGAAAAGTTTTGGAAAGAACCCGGTGAAGAATGGTATAAGGCCCAGAAGTATTTAAGAAAAGTAGTGGTTGAGACTAAGTTCTAGTTCCTAAGAGCTAGAAGATGGCCATATCGCATGATTCATTATAAAAGTGGCCATGAATACAAAAACTCCAGAACAAGATACCTCCCCCGTTCTCGAACAAGAAGAACACGCGCACGTCCATGGCCCTAACTGTAACCATGGCCATACCCCTTTAGCACCACTTGTAAGACTGGCCCCAAAAGTCGGACGTAATGATGAGTGTCCGTGTGGAAGTCTTAAAAAATATAAAAAATGTTGCGGTAAGTGATCTACCGATTTCAAATCGAACTCTCAGACATCGAGCGCGCTGTCTATGAGGCCTTAGATTTTCGTGTGGCCCAGCACCCTTCAGAACACATGCCTTACCTACTGACGCGCGTTCTGGCCTATGCCCTTAATACCCAAGAAGATTTGGCTTTTTCTGCAACCGGTCTTCATGATCCTGATACAGCGGCCATTAGTATCCCAGATACATTCGGTGGATTTAAATTACTCATTGAAATCGGCAGTCCAAGTGCGAGAAAACTTCACAAGGCTACGAAGATTTCAAAAGCTGTTAAGGTCTATACTTACAAGTCCCCTGAAAGGTTTATGAGTGAACTTCGAGAAGAGAAGATTCACCGTGCAGATGAAATTGAATTTTACTCATTTACAGCGGAGTTCTTAGAGGAGCTTGCCCAGGTGATCAAACGGGATAATCGTTGGGATGTATTGTTTGATGATGGAAGTGTTACGATTCAGGTAGGCGAAATGTCAATTTCCGGAGAGCTTACGCGTCAAAAGTATTAAACTTGTGTGAATTTCTGACCCATTCCTTTTCATTCTCTTGCTAATTAGTTCTAATTAAACATGAGCTAAACTTGTCCAGGAGATCTCAGATGCCTTCAACTCTGATTTTTTTATCTTTGTTTTTCATTGCAACCACTTCTTATGGAAATGAGCCTCTTGGCATAAAAGTTCCTGTAAAACTCATGAAAACATTAAAATCATTTGAACCTTCAGCGATTCAATTTCTAAGTGCCACTGATAATTACTTGGTAGCTATTGATGATACGACTGAAGAAGATGCTCCCTTGCTCTTCTTAATGGACTCTGAGGGAAATATTGATAAAACCCCAGTAGTGATTGAAGGGCTTAGCAAAATGACGGATATGGAATCACTCAGTCAGGAAAATGGTTATGTGTATGTGATGTCTTCTCAAAGTCGAAATAAAAAAGGAAAAATCCTTAAAGAGCGTAATCTTTTTGTGCGTGGAAAACTTAATGGCCATATCCTCGGCGAGACTACAATCATTGAACTGCGAGCTGAATTGATTAAGGCCCTAGGTGCTGTATCAGATACACGCATAAGTTCAATGCAAGCAACCTTCGATAAATTAATTGAAATTGAATCTCATTACATAAAAAACGGTGTCGTTTACGTGGGCCTAAAAGATTCACAATCTCGTCCTGGTGTTGGTGTCGTTCTGGAAATTGGCAAGGCCGATGCCATATTCGCCCAAGGAAAATTAGATCCGGCTCAGATCCGAGTCAGTACTGAACTTGATTTTGCAAAATCTGGTGGAACCGAAGAAAAAATTTCGGATATTTCGCTTCAAAAAGATGGAAGTCTTTTAGTGACCGCAACATTAGAAAATGGCGGTGGCAGTATTTGGAGTTATGATGGGCAGGGTCTTCGTCTTGTTATGAATTACGTGAATGAAAAACCGGAAGGGATTACTATTTCAGAGGATGGGAAAGTAATTGTAGTTTTTGATCAAGGCAATGAAGCTCCACTTTATACATTTTTGAAAGATTAGCCCTTCTTAGAAGGTGTCTATTTGCCACTTCTCATCATCTACTCCACGTAATTACGTGCTAGGGTCTTAAGGCCCAAAACTTGCAACTACCATTATGAATAGAGCATTTGGTGTCAAAATAGCACCAGCTACTCATAACAGGGAAACCATTTATGATGAAACTTCTTGCCCTCAACTTTTGCTTACTTCTTTGTCTTGTCTCATGTGCCAAGAAGGCCGGCGAATCAGGACAGAAGATTATACAGCCACAAACCAGTGAGACTGATGGTGGGGCAACTGGCGGCGCAGACGGTGGAACAACTGGTGGCACAGACGGCGGAACAACTGGTGGTACAGACGGTGGAACAACTGGTGGCACAGACGGTGGAACAACTGGTGGCACAGACGGTGGAACAACTGGTGGCACAGACGGTGGGACTACTGGTGGATCAGACGGTGGGACAACTGGTGGATCAGATCCATATGTTACTTTGTATTTTGGAAACAGTTCAGATGCACATAGTGGAGTTGATACGACAGGATTCTCAAGCGATGTGAACCTTTCGAACGCAACGGCAGTTGATTTTAATGAATTCAAAAAAGGAAAGTATTCTAAACTTGGTACATTCGCGCAGAATAAATTTGAATTTACTGTGGGTGCTGAAAAGTTAAAGAGTACAGATCCTGTCGATACTTTAGAGAATGCTTTTGGAACTACCACTTATAAATTCAAAATAGAGAATCCGGTTTCACAGAATGGTAAAAAAGGCATTGAGTCCGGCATTGAAACTAAATCCGGATTGTTCGCTCCGATCAAAAAAATTACTGCCATATGGAAATTTGATAAACCCATCTCTTTTTGGGGTGCAAGTCTTATTGACGTTGAGTCCTCTACGCAAGCGTACGCCAAGCTCAGATTGTTTGATTGCGAGTCAAATATCCTTGAGGATATCCCGGTGATTTACCCAGATAAGGAAAATGGAAATAAGCAGATCCACTTTGTTGGATTTGTTTCTAGCGAAGCAAATGTTTGTGCCGTTAGCTTAACAGTAGGAGATTTCTCTTTTCTTGGAGGATTAGCTCAGGGGTTATTTAGGGCGATTGCGATTGATGATTTTGTTTTTGGGGAATAAGAATTTATGGGAGTAAGCCGCTATTGAATCATTTCCCGTATTGATTTTTCAATTTCTCCACCACAATAGGCGGTTCCATATTTCTCCCTCTGCTTTTCAAGAAACGGCTTGATCGTTGCCCGAGCTTCAATCCGATCACATAGTTTCGATATGTGAGGAGCGTTTTCTTCGAGGTCATTTTTAAGTTCCGGGAACGAATGAACCAGAGTTCCAAAAAGTGCCGTAGTTGCAATATCTGCCACTGAGATTTTGGAACCTAGCAAATATCCCCCATTAGTTTTAAGACCGTGGGACAATCCAGTCAGTTCAAATATCTTCATCCATCTAATCAATCGATCTGATCGAAATTCTTTCCAGTCTTTTTTGTTCCACATCATTTCGCCACCAGTGTTCGTAATCTCCGCGAGCAGATCGTGACAATCCAGAATCGTTTTTAAAGCGAGGTCACAAGTTTCAATTCGTTTAGGCAAATATTCATGCTCTCTTGCTAAATGCATAAGGATGGCGGGCATCTGCGCAAGATATCTATCATTTTTCACATCATATAAATAAGGAGGCGCCATACCGGGATTGTGGATCTTTAAACTTTTTTCAGGATAGATTTCAGAAGCGTCATGCCATTTATATTTTGACCCAACCTCTTCCAAGAAGAGTTGTGGAAAAATCCCGCGGAAAGGGACGTCCCAATAGTAAAGATCGTATTCAAGCATGAACCCCTCCTCATTAAGACTTCAGTTATTTTATCAGCGCCTGATGTATCCATGTAAAGAGAATCCAACTTTATTAATGTCAATTTCAGAAGGAGTTTAAGAAATGTTGTGGTAAAATGTTTAAGTAATAATAATTTGGTAATCACCAAGGTTACAAATCCTATGCCCAACTTCCCAGTGGACCAAAACACTTTCGGAACCATGAATTACTACAAGGCCACTCTCCAATACGACGGTACCGGATACGCAGGCTTCCAATGGCAAAAAGACATCCCTTCAATTCAAAATGATTTCAATCAGGCCATCAAAAGTATCATCCCTGGAAAAATCACAACTATGGGCGCCTCAAGAACAGACACTGGTGTGCACGCTATAAACCAAATAGTAAAAATCACTTCAGAAAACCTTATCGACTGCCCCACATCTTTACTTGCACTCAACAAGATCCTCACCTCACAAATTCGCTGCCTGGATCTCACCACTTGCAGTGGTAATTTCAAACCGGCCTCTGACACCGTCTCAAAAGAGTATCGCTATTATTTTACCAACCTTCGAAACGTCCCAACCGATGACCGCAGATTTATTGCAAACTTCCCCATTCAACTTGACCTCAATTCAATGATAATCTGTGTGCGGGCACTTCTCGGCACCCATGACTTCCACAACTTCTGTTCAACTGGTAGCAACGTGAAGAGCACCATAAGAGATATTACTTTCTGTGAGCTCTCTGAAATAAATCCACACACCATCCTTCCCTCGTCAGAACTTTTTCGCCTACCCTCCGACCTGAAGACCTGCTACCAATTTAAAATTGAGGGGAATGGATTCTTAAAACATATGATCAGACATCTAGTAAGTGCACTATGGATGGTGGGCAGTGGAAAACTAACAACGGAAGAATTCTTACATTTTTTGAAAGGCCCAAAAAGAGAAAAGAGAATATGGAAAATCGCCGCACCAAATGGGCTATTTCTTTTTGAAATTAAATATTCAGACACTTAAATTTTTATAGTTTCACTCGCCTCAACACAAACCACGCCAGCAGTGCACCTAATATTTGAGCGAAGAGGAAAGGTAAAAAATGTTGTGGGGCCATTCCACCAAATGTATTAGTGAACATCCTGGCAAAGGTTACTGCAGGGTTAGTGAAACCTGTTGAAGAAGTAAACCAATAACCGGATGCAATGTAAGCCGCTATACTAATAGGAGCAAACTCTACATGCCTTTTTCCCGAGAGTGCAATCACCGCGATCAAACCAAACGTGGCAACGAACTCAGAGTACATGAGATGCAATCCAGGTCTTTCAATAGAAGAAATTGTAAATGTTTCGATATCAAACATAAGATGAGTCGACAATATTCCTAGATAGGCCCCTATGATTTGGGCCGACATGTAGACCAGAAGTTCGCTCTTGCTTAATCGATTCCAAAGACATTCCACCAGACTTACGACAGGATTAAGATGTGCTCCTGAAATGGTGCCTAGAGACTGTATGAGAACAAAAAGTCCTAGTCCTGTGGCCAACGAATTTGCCAAAAGTGCTAAACCTGTCTGACTAGGGAACAAGTTCTGGGCCATCACTCCCGAGCCCAAAACAATCATCACCAAGAAGGCCGTACCTAAAAGCTCGGCTCCAAACTTAACTCTCATGGCCCAACCAAAATTGCAGGTAGGCCTTTTATGGCCATATGAATTTCATCTCGAACCTTACGATAGACCCCGAGAATTTCTTCTTCATTCGTCATGTCTTTCGTTAAAGCTGGTGGGTCTTGAAATCCCACGTGAATAATTTTCCCTCCCGAAAAGTATGGACAGTTCTCTTTAGCAGAATCACAAACTGTAATAATGTAATCGAAAATAACATTAGGTAGTTCTTCCACGGTCTTTGAGTATTGAGCGGAGATATCAACTCCCAGCTCTTTCATCACTTTTATCGCCCTCTCATTCATGCCATGCTTTTTAGTTCCAGCGGAATAGATATTGAACTCATTTTCCCACAAATTGCGACAAAGGCCTTCGGCCATCTGTGAACGACATGAATTTCCTGTGCAAAGGAACATGATGTTTTTTTTCATTAAATCCAACTCGGCTTTCTTTTTGTCACCATGATATCAGTTGCGCAGGTACATTTTTTCTTTGGACAAAAAACACCCGTTTTTGGAAGCTGAAAATCATCATCACTAATATGCCCTAGTCCTTGATTACCCATACAGACAGACTTAAACACATATCCCTCGCCACTAATATTAATTCCTTCAAGCCCGATATCGCACTCCCATCCCCACCATGAGTTTTCTTGTTTCGCAATAATGAAATGAGGGTCCACTTGAATGGCATCTCCGTTGGCGTATTTTTCGACCATCGATCCTCGAAAGATTTTTTCCTTGTAACCACTAGGTAGAGTGTATTGATAATCAACCGCATTTCGGTTGAGAGGGGTTTTCAAGAGTACAAGTTGCTCAGGAGTATAATCGAACATCGATCCACTAAAGCCTTTGAAGAGAGGCTGGAGAGCAACAGAAATGCCTTCTAGTTCATTCACAATTCTTTGGGCCAAGCGGTAAGTACTATCAAAGTGCTCTTGCAGCATCATGAGATTGACATGGATGGTGGATCGACCAAGTAAATGTTTGAGTGTATCGAAAAATATATCAGGAGACATATGCTCAGGATGAAAACTAATGTTGACGTGGTCAATCAGGTCAATATTCTCATCCCACCAAGTCTTGTCACGACTGCCATTGGTAAGAATCCCTGTCGAGCCACCAAGTGACTTGATGAAGCTAAAAAGTTCATTAAAGTGTTTGTAGTATGTGATTTCTCCACCAGTAAATTCAAAAAAAAGTGTCTTGTCTTTTTTTTGTTGAAAAAGTCGCTCAACGAATTTCTTGACGACTGGTAGCTCCACACCACGAACTGTTCCATCATAGAGATTGGGTACACAGTAGGAACATTTAAAATTACAGATATTGAAAAAAATCCAATTGATAGCAAAGACGTTTTTATTGAATGGGTCAGAGTGTTCGAGTGACGTATAGGGATGCGCAAAGATAGAACCTTTAGACATACAGGCACTGCTTAACGAGGTTCAGATTTAAGATTTTTAATGGCAAGTGCCTATCCTTTGAATGGCGAGATGACTGGCCCAGTCCGAATCCACAAGACACTAACCTAAACTGTGGTGTAATAAGCTTATGTTATACTTTCGCCTCTCTTTTTCAATAAATATCTATGTTTCTGTATGCAAGAATTCAAATTCTAAAATGTAAGGAAGGTGCGATCGATAATTTTATCCTGAGTTTTTCTGTATAGTAAAAGGTATCTTTTCAAAGACATTTTTGAACAAATGCTGTCGCTTATAATCAAAACCTACTAAAACTTCGGACCATATCTTTTATCTACTAACTGTAGCATCCACCTTGTCTTTCACACATCGAAACCCTATATGAGATGTTCCACTGTCATATGCCGCGCCTAAGCGTGCACTCGGCCGATAGTTTACGCAGTAATCATCAGAACAGAGGTACGACCCACCCTTAATTACGTGCTTAATTGCATTGGGCTCAGAAGGATCATTTACTTTCCCAGGCCCTTTGGGATTCATAGCGACTATTTT